>CAUPYN010000279.1:0-2507 GCA_963515575.1 uncultured Campylobacter sp. | reverse complement strand
ACCTGCGTCTTTATCACTTAAGCAAGGTATCCTAAAAATAATTTCCGTTTCTATGTCGTCTACAAAATTTGTTTTTTTGTTTAGATTTTGATATAAATTTCTTGTTGTGATTCTGACCGCAGAGCCATAGTACTTGCCGTCAAGCGTACACTCTGCTAGCGTTTTTATTAAGCCGCCTTTTATATCAAAGATGGAATAAAAATCTCGTTCCGAAATTTTAATCTCCTCTTTTAACATTTTGCGTACTCCTCTTTTGATTAAAATTTTGCTTTTTACAAATACGTCATATTTTAGTAAAAATTGGCTAAATAAATTTTGTGCTTTTTTAAAATTTGGAAGCAAATTAGACTTTAAATTTAGCCAAACCAAATTTTATGTTTTCAAGGCTCGGGTCTCGGTGAATAAAATTTGAAACCGAAATTTACAAATTTGACTTCAAATTTAAATACAAAACGATAAGGCGCAGTATTTTTTCGTCAGACGAGGCAGCGGCGAGCGAGGCGAGGGAGCAGACTAGCCGTCCGTGACCGAAGCCGACTGAACCGGTAACGAAGTATGGCGGAAAAAGACAAGCCGCCAAATTTAAAGCTTGCGTATCTTGGCGATCTCGTCGCGCAACGCCGCTGCCTTTTCAAATTCTAACTGCGCCGCCGCCTCCAGCATCTGCTTTCTTAGCTCTTTTATGATGCTGGCTCGCTCGCTGGCAGGCATTTTTTCCAGATTTTTGCCGCGTTTATAGATCTCGCCCTCATCCTCGACGTGCAGGCTCTCCTCGATGTTTCGGCTAGCAGAGCGCGGGACGATGCCGTGAGCGCGGTTGTAATCCTCTTGCATCTTACGTCGCGCCAGCGTCGTATCCATCGCTTCTTGCATGGATTTGGTGATCTTTTTGGCAAACATCAGCACTCGGCCGTTTACGTTTCTGGCCGCACGCCCCATCGTTTGGATGAGGCTCGTCGTCGAGCGCAAAAAGCCCTCCTTATCGGCATCCATGATGGCTATGAGGCTAACTTCGGGCAGGTCAAGCCCTTCTCTTAGCAAATTTATGCCGATAAGCATATCAAACTCGCCCCCGCGCAGCCCGCGGATGATCTCGTTTCGCTCGACGGCGTCGATGTCTGAGTGCATGTATTTGACCTTGATACCAAGCTCGGTGTAGTAGCGGCTGAGCTCCTCGGCCATCTTTTTGGTGAGCACGGTGACTAGTACGCGCTCGTTTCTCTCGATGGTTTTTTTCGCCTCGTCAAATAAAATCTCCACCTGATTTTCGCTGTCTTTTATCTCGATTAGGGGATCGAGCAGTCCCGTCGGGCGTAAAATTTGCTCGTAGACATGGCCGCGGCTTAAATTTATCTCATATTCGTTCGGGGTCGCCGAGACGAAAAGAAATTTGGCGCGTTTGTTTATAAACTCGTCAAATTTAAGCGGACGGTTGTCAAGCGCGGACGGGAGACGAAAGCCGTACTCCACAAGCACCTCTTTACGGCTGCGATCTCCTGCGTACATGCCGCGAAACTGCGGCAGGCTCACGTGGCTTTCGTCCACGATGACTAGGTAGTCCTTGTCGCCCAGTTCGAAATAATCAAACATCGAGTAGGGCGTCTTTCCCGCCTTTTGCCCGGTTAGGTGGCGCGCGTAGTTTTCGATGCCTTTGCACATACCCGTGCTACTCATCATCTCTAGGTCAAATTCCACTCGTTGTTTTAGGCGCTGGGCTTCGACGAGCTTGCCTTGCTCGTTAAATTCTTTTAGCCGTTCTTCTAGCTCCTCTTCTATCTGTTTGATCGCGATTTTTAAGCGATCTGCGCCTACGATAAACTGACTCGTGGCATAAAGCGTAAATTTACCCACGTCTTTTAGCTTTTTGTTTTCCAAAACGTCAAAGTGATACATCGCGTCTATCTCGTCGCCGAAAAACTCGATGCGAAGCGCCTCATCACCCCAGTACGCGGGATAGACGTCCACCACGTCGCCGTTTACGCGAAAGTCGCCTCGGTCGAAGTAGTTATCGTTTCGCTTGTAGCCCATATCGACGAGCTTTTGCAGTAGCGCGCGCTGATTAATTTTTTCGCCCACGCCCAGATATGCGACCATGCCTTGGTATTCGCTAGGATTACCCAGGCCGTAGTTGGCCGACACCGACGCCACGCATACTACGTCGTCAAAGCTAAGCAAGCTCGCCGTCGCAGAGAGGCGCAGACGCTCGAGTTCTTCGTTTACGGAGCTATCTTTTTCGATGAAAAGGTCTTGGCGCGGGATGTAGGCCTCGGGCTGATAGTAGTCGTAGTAACTGATAAAATACTCCACGTGATTTTTAGGAAAAAAGCCCTTAAATTCGCTATAAAGCTGCGCGGCGAGGGATTTGTTGTGCGTCATTATTAGCGTGGGCATATTTAGCTCTTTTATCACGTTTGCCATCGTAAAGGTCTTGCCCGAGCCCGTGACGCCTAGAAGCGTTTGATATTTGTTGCCCGATCTTACGGAGGCTACTATATTAGCGACTGCGT
>CAUPYN010000278.1:0-2517 GCA_963515575.1 uncultured Campylobacter sp. | reverse complement strand
GTACTTCTATGGCCGCTCCTCACGTTAGCGGGGCTTTGGGCGTCATAATGCAGCGCTATCCGTATATGAGCATGCCTCAGATTAGAGAAACGATGCTAACTACGGCTAGACAAAGGACGCTAAGAGTCGGTCACGGCGCCGGCGGCATGCTAGAGCGTTGGGGTAGCGACGGCGAGGGCGTACCTAGCAACGTCTGGGGTTGGGGTATACTCGACCTTGGTAAAGCGATGTTCGGTCCTGGGCAGTTCTTAGGAAACTTCGACGTTACGATGAATCAAAACGATATCTGGACAAATAACATCTCAGACGTCGCCATCAAATTTAGAAAAACCGAGGACGATAGCGACGCTGCGGCTTGGGCGGCTAGAAAAGCGGCTCTTAACGCCAAGTCAAATTTGAGCGCAGAAGAAAAGGCCGAGATGACCTTTGAAGCTGCGAGAGAGCAGGCTAGAGCTGCAAGAGCGGCGGAGGGCTATGAGGGCTCGCTAACTAAAAGAGGAGACGGCGCTTTGACTCTTGTCGGAGATAATAGCTTTACCGGAGCGGTAAATATATACGGCGGTAAAATCTCGGCCCTAAATCAATCAATCTCTTCTTCAAGAAGCATAAACGTCCACAAAGGCGGCGAGTTTGAGGTTTTAAATGCTCTTACTTACCAAACTCCAAGCGCGGGCGGTTTCGTGAGCACTACCAAGGCAAGCGATGCTACGCAAGTTAATGCTATTATAAACGCGGGCGGCGCATTTGTAGTTAACGACGGCGCTCATAATCTAAATTTAACATTTAAAGAGGGCTCTTTATTAAAGGCCGCATTGCTAACAAACGCCGAGCTTGCAAATTTGGCGGCAAATCCTACTCTAAAGAAAACCCTAAGCGCGAGTGGAAACTTCGCGGGCGTAAATTTAGCTAACGTCGAGGATAGCTATGCGTTCTTTAAAACCACTAAAGAAACTGTTAGTGGCTCAAATTTGGCTCTTTCTTTGCAAAAAGGCAAAAGCATGGATGAGGTAGCCTCTACTAGCGCCGAGAAGTCGTTTGCTAGATTAGTCGAGGCAAATCCTAGCAGCGCTATTTATTCGTCTATGCTAGGAGCCACTCATGGCGTAGCGGCGGCATACTTCGGCGCTTTTACAAACTCTCTCGACTTCAAACCGCAACACACCTCCGCCATAGACTCGTTTATTCTAGCAAATTCGGTTAAAAAAAAACACGGCGCTAAAAGAGCCGATATCGACACGGGAGTCGAGCTTTGGTTGCTTAGCAGCGCTAGCAGAGTGACTTCTGACAATAACGCCGGCGGCAGACTAGGCACGAACGCATTTACGAATCTAGTGGGCGTTGATTTTCTAGTGGGAGATAGCTCAAAAGCAGGCGTATTCGTAGGGCTTGGCAAAACAAACCACAAGCTAGGCGATAGCAAGGCGGTAAAAAGCAAAGACGCGCATGCGGGTATCTACGGCGATATAGGATTTGATCCTATCAAAATCAGCCTAGGCGCTATCTACTCAAAATTTGATCAAGAAAAAAGAGTCGTTAACTCATACGCTCCTTTGGCTTACGAGTATAAAGACGCCGATGCGTCAGCTATCAGTGCATTTGCCCAGATCGCCTATACAGGGCTAAGCTATGAAAACGGCTTTAGCCTAGAGCCTTATGCGGGACTAACCTATATCCGCTTTAAAAACGACGATGTAGCAAATTCTTTGGTACAGATCAGAAACGAGGATAGAGATTTACAAATCGCAAGCGTAGGCGTAAAACCTAGTATCGCATTTACCATGGACGGCGTAGGCCTAGTGGCAAAAGCCGATATAGCCTACAACCGCTTCCTAGGCGATAAAACTCCGAGCGCTCATATGAACGTAACGGGCCTTGGCGCAACTAAACTAGAGGGCGAAAAGCTAAAAGATCTAGCCACTACCGAGCTTGGTATCGAGGCTGCATTTACCAGAAATTTTAGAGTCGGCCTTAGCTATGTTGGAGCATACGGCAGCAACGTAAAATCAAACGGCGTAAACGCCAAATTTAGTTGGGCGTTTTAATCTTTTGGATTAAAAGCTTAAATTTGCCTAGAGCGAGCTAAATTTACTTAGCTCGCTACGGGTTTAAATTTGACTTTGTAAATTTGCCGCATTTTGGAGATAGAAATTTGTCTCGAAAATGCGGCTTAGAAAATTAAGCGGATAGATGCGACTTGCGCCGCTGCTTGTAAGATCTCTTAACGTCTACTTCGATATTTTAGTAATTGCGCCTTAAAAAACTACAAATGCAGTTTGGTAAAGCAGCGGAAATCGTGATTAGCGTCCCCGTTAATCGGCAAGAAATCGACCGCGGATCTAACGCTAGTAGCCTTTTTCGTTTAGCATTCTGTAATTATCACATCCTAACTGAAGTCCTAAATCACAAGCCTTGCCATAATATTGTTTTGCAGTGGGAAAATTTTGTTTTACACCTTGACCGTCTGCATATAAAACCCCTAAGTTAGAGCAACCCAAAGCCCATCCCTCATCACAAGCT
>CAUPYN010000277.1:0-2537 GCA_963515575.1 uncultured Campylobacter sp. | reverse complement strand
GGCTAGACGCCATCCAAGCAGGCGTTTTAAACGTAAAGCTAAAATACTTTGACGATGAAATCGCGCGCCGCCAAGAGGTCGCCGCACGCTACGGCAAAAACCTAAAAAACGTCGTAACGCCCTTTGTAGAAAGCGGAAATACGAGCGTCTGGGCTCAGTACTGTATCCGCGTAAAAGATAGAGCCAAGATGTTAGAAATCTGCGCGCAAAAAGGCGTGCCGACCGGAGTTTATTACCCGCTGCCGTTACATTTACAAGAGGTCTTTAAGGATCTTGGCTATAAAAAAGGCGATTTTGCCGTTAGCGAGCGCGTTAGCGAAGATATCATGGCGCTACCGATGTCGGCGTTTTTGAGCGAGCAAGAGCAAGATTATGTGATAGAGGTTATAAATAATGCTTAAATTTGCCGTTATCGGCCTTGGCGTAATGGGTAAAAATCACGCCCGCACTTTGCAAAACTTAGCGGACGTAAAACTAGTCGCCGCGTGCGATCCTTTTGCCGGCGGGGATTTTTGTTGCAAGCATTACGGCGACTTAGATAGGATGCTAGAGAGCGAGGATTTGGACGCCGTAGTCATCGCGACGCCCACTTTCGCGCATAAGGACGCCGCGATAAAATGCGCGCAAAAAGGCGTAAATTTACTCATAGAAAAGCCTCTAGCCTCTAGCGTCCCGCAAGCGCGCGAGATAGCAGACGCGGCTAAAAAGCTAGGCATAAAAGCGGCAGTCGGGCATGTAGAGAGATTTAACCCCGCGGTCTGCGCGCTAAGAAACGAACTAGCCCAAAGGCGAATTTACGAGATTCATACGACTAGGATTTCGCCGTTTCCGACTCGTATCGGCGACGTGGGCGTGCTAGCCGACCTTGCCGTACACGATATAGATTTGATTAGATTTATTAGCGGGGAGGAGATTTTGAGCTCGCATATCTTAAAATCCCGCCGCATCCACGCTAGCTGCGAGGATAGCGCAAATTTAAGCTTCGAGCTTAGCGGCGGCGCTACGGCCTGCGCTAGAGTTTCGTGGCTATCGCCGTTTAAAAAGCGAACCGTCGAAGTCGTCTGCGAGGGCGGCTTTTTCGAGGCGGATTTGATCTCGCAGGAGCTTAAATTTTATGCAAATTTAGACGCGAACTCTTTTTTACAAAAAACCTGCTTCGTTAAAAAAAGCGAAGCGCTAAGCGGCGAGCTAAATGCCTTTATCAGCCTGCTAAAAGGCCAAAGTAGCGATATTGCAACGCTTAAAGACGGCATTAGAACGCTTGAGGTTATCTCGTAGATTTGCGTATCAAAAACCTAAATTTAGCGGCAAATTTGCATGATTAAAATTCGGTCAAATTTGCCGCAAATTTTCCGCCGCAAATGCTAAATTTAGAGTTATCTTAAAACTTGGCTTAGTTTAGACCCGCCGGTCAAACTAGAGCGCTACGTTTTTACCGTATTTTTGGTTGCCGTTTGATCCAAGGCAAAGGCGCGGTAATTTTACTTCGGATTCTTACCCCAAATATCGCTAGACGCCAAAACCCCAATCGCAAACTAGGCCAAGCTAACTAACTAAACGCAAGCTTGGCAAATTCCGCTAGACCGCGTTTTATACGGCTTGATTTCTTTGCGCCAAAGCTAAGAGCTATACGGTGCTTCCGCAAAGACAAAAACGACTACGGCTTCTTGCAAATAGCCGCAAGTAGCTTACCAAATTTACTCTGAACGCGCCGTATCGCCGCATCAAAAAAACGAACCCCAGCCTTTTGAACTATTCATGCGCTCTTAAAATATTGCGGTGATTGCGGCAATCTTTAATTTTTATGGATAACCCGCAAAATTTAGGCGTAATAGTACGGTTTCTACGGCGCTTTTGCTCTATAACGGTTTAGCTTCGCCGTCTTTACGGCAAGCCTTTTGTAAAAGTGTATTTAAAATCCATTGGCCTTAGCTTTTATGTTTGTTCTTTTATAAGCGAGATTTGCCCATATTTAGCTTCCGGCTACAAAGCCATACTATGGCCTGCGTCGTATCTTTAGAGTAAATAAAGCGATAATGAGGGCGGATTTTACAAAGCTAAATTTTAAATTTATGAGCTTAGATACCTTTCTTACGGCGGATAATTTAAGATTTTCTAAATTTACTTTGAGATTTGCCGCGGATTATGCGTATATCTTTGCGCCGTATTTTGCTTTTACTCAAGCTTAGTAAATAAACGATTTTTAAGCTTGCCCCTAACGATAAGTAATTTTTAAATTTAGCAACTAAATTTTATTTATCTAACGCCGCTTTTGCATACTAATTTTGCGCCGTAAATATCGCAAACTAACGGGCAATGCGGCATGCTACCGCCAAAAAAATTTTAAAATTCATTTGCCGCTAAGAGCGGTTTTGTATGCTAGCAATCTTTGCACCGGTTCCGTCATAGGATGCAAATGCCAAAACCGCATCTTGGAGTTTAACGAAAAACGAGTAAGCCCAAATTTATTTCTTACTAAGTAGGTCTTTTAAGCTCTCCTGCACGTCTTTACCGCGTAGCATCGCAGCAACCTCGTT
>CAUPYN010000276.1:0-2547 GCA_963515575.1 uncultured Campylobacter sp. | reverse complement strand
ATCACTGCTAGATAAAGAGCTTTTAAGAGTCTCAAGGGAAAACGGCGGGGTAAATTTAAGCTCTATCCTTGATGATGAGGTGAAAACATCTCTAGTTCTTATGCGCTCAAAACTTGAAGAGCTCTACTCAAAAAACAAAGAATACGCGAAATACGTCGTCGGAGTGAAAGAATTTTTCGATAGCTTGCTAAAAAATATGTTTAAAAGCGAGCCCGGCAGCTACGATAAAGAAGGCTTGACGCCTGAAAGTTTATTTAAAACGAGGGTTTAAAAAATGGCTAATATTTTTTCGTCTTTACATATCGGGATGAGCGGCCTAGACGCCGCGCAAACGCAAATTACCACGACCGGGCATAACATCACAAACGCCGACAGCGAGCACTATACGAGGCAGCGCGTTGTGCAGTCTGCCAGAGAGCCTTTTCACGATATGCCGGGCGACATCGGTACTGGCACCAAGGTCGATACGGTCGTGCGCGTGCATGATGAGTTTACTTTTGCTAGGCTTCGTACTTCAAATATAAATTTAGAATCAAGCGAATATAAAAAGCGAATTTTAGAGGAAATTTCTCAGCGCTTCCCCGATCTGCAAAGCGTAGGTATAGGCAAAGATTTGCAAAATTATTTTAACGCGTGGAACAACCTTGCATCAAACCCGACGGAAGGCTCGCAGAAGGTAAATTTGCTAAATACGGCCTCGACGCTATCAAATAGTATAAATAAAGCCCACGATATGCTAACCAAGATACAAAAGGACGTGGACTCGCAGGTAGAGGTTTCCGTAAATGAAATCAACAAATACGCCAAGCAAATCGCGCAGATAAATAAAGAGATCGTCCGCGTCGAATCAGTCGGCACCACTAGAGCAAACGACCTACGAGATAAACGCGATCAACTCGAGCTTGCGATGTCAAAGCTCGTAGGTATCAGCGTATTTAAAGGGCAACTACAAAGCAGCAATATCGATCCGACCGTAACCGATATGGGTACGAAGCATCAGATAAATATATCTGGATTTAACATCGTAGACGGCACGACGTATCATCCGCTAACAGTCGATAGGATAAGCGACAAAAGCGATTTTAAAGGCGTATTTTTCGAGAGGGACGACGGTAAAAAGGTCGATCTAAACGGACGAATCTCAGGCGGTAAACTAGGCGCCGCGCTGGATCTACGCGGACGCAGAGTGGATGATAGCGGAGAGTTT
This sequence comes from uncultured Campylobacter sp., assembly GCA_963515575.1. Lineage (GTDB taxonomy): Bacteria > Campylobacterota > Campylobacteria > Campylobacterales > Campylobacteraceae > Campylobacter_A. Next base: position 1,340 of record CAUPYN010000276.1, on the reverse strand, counting down.
CAAGACGGAACTATACAAAAATATATAGACAACCTAAATACGTTCGCCAAAGGTATCATAAACGAGACGAACAATATCTACGCGAGATCGGCCGTAGAAAACGCCGTGACCGATGAGCTAGACGGCCTAAGCGACTCTAGGACGCTAATGAATTTTAACGACGACATCAAACACGGTAGCTTTGACGTCGTAGTTTATAACAATCAAGGCCAAGAGGTCGCTCGAAAAACGATAAACATAAACGCCTCTACTACTATAAACGACAATACTCGTGGCAACTCTATCGTGCGGGACTTTAACTCCGACACCGACGACAACGGCGATAATAACTCGCTAAACGACGTGGATGATTATTTTCAGGCAAACTACCAATACGACGCGGCGACAGGCAAAGGCACGTTTGGCGTAACAGCTAAAAGAAATGCCGGCGAATACAGCGTCGCTTTCGTGGATAAGGGTACGAATTTCCCGGGTATTATCGGGGTAAATAGAGTTTTTGAGGGCGGAAACGCGAAAAATATGAGCGTAAAAAGCGAGCTGATGGAAAATCCGCACAAGCTAAAAGCCTACTCAAATCCGACTCCGGGCAACAATGAAGTCGCAAATGATATGGTGCAAATGCAGTATAAAAAAATCATATTTTACTCTGACAAACATGCGGACAAGGAGGAGAGCGTCGAGGGCTACTACCGCTATATAACCACCGATCTAGCTAGCCAAACTCAGGCAAATAACGATCTAAACGACGCAAATACCGCCATTCATAAGGTTGCGATGTCCGAGTATCAGTCCGTTAGCGGCGTAAATTTAAACGAAGAGCTAACAAATCTCATACGCTTTCAAAGTAGCTACGGCGCGGCGGCCAAAATCATCACGACCGTGGAAAAGATGCTAGATACCTTGCTCACGCTAAAACAATAAATTTAAATTTCTTTTAGCCTTTTTGGTTTAAAATCTCGGACAAAAAGGCTAAAAATGGACTTAAAAATCCTCCTAGATCAAAACGTAATCTCTAAAAATACCCATACGGACTTGTTTGCCGCCGCCGATCCGCTGCAAGTAGCTAGCAAATTTAAAACGCCCGAGATCTCGCTCATCTGCGCGCTTTTTGCTTATGGCAACGCAAAACTAATCGTAAATTTCCTAAATTCGCTTGATTTTTCGCTACTGGATAAAAGCGAGGATGAAATCATCTCAAATTTGACGCGACACAAATACCGCTTTCAAAGTTGCGAGGACGTGCGGCAGATTTTTATCGCCGTTTCGCGCCTGAAAAAGCACGGCGATATCGAAAGCACGTTGAGATCGGGTTTTGAGAAAAGCGGCTCGATGATAGAGGG
>CAUPYN010000275.1:0-2560 GCA_963515575.1 uncultured Campylobacter sp. | reverse complement strand
TCTATGAGAACGAACTTTTCATGATCGAGGTAAACCCGCGCGCTAGCCGCACCGTGCCGTTTGTTAGCAAGGCGACGGGCGTGCCGATGGCAAAGGTAGCCACGCGGGTGATGTGGCAGGGCGATTTGCGCGAGGCGCTTAAATTTTACGACAACTACGGCGCAGTTTACGAGGAGCGCGGTATCCTCAAGCCTCGCGTGAAAAACCACGTCTGCGTCAAAGAAGCCATATTTCCGTTTAACAAGCTCTCTGGCGCGGATCTAATCCTAGGTCCTGAGATGAAAAGCACGGGCGAGGTTATGGCGTAAAGTAGCGCATTAGTTAGCACGCTATCGGCATACCAGCGCAGCATGAGATGCGAAGTAAATTTTATAACTTAATTACAGCGGCACCAAAAACAGCCGCGTAATCGGAGTTAGCGTCGTAATGACGCCTCATATAACGCCCAATCAAGGCTCAAAACAAAATTATTCTTCCCAAATAGAGCACGAGCACAGTAGTTAGACTCACCCCCACATTTACTCCAGCCAGTAGGCGGAGTTGCGCTAATAAACTAAATTTAATAGCATTATTTTTGTTGCTTCATCTTAAAGAGCGCCGCTCCACTTGCGTTTGCGGTTCCAAGACAAGCTATATGCAAAGATAAGCAGAACTTTAGACCGTAAGAGGAAATTTATCGCATTCTTTTAAGATTGATAAAGCTCTTATAAGCAAGGAGAAGTGGTTAAAAATGTGGTTAAGTTATATCCGGTCTAAATTTAGGCAAAATGTTTGATTTAACCGGTTCGTTCCGCTGCGCTGCCGGCCGCGCCCAACAAGCAATGCCGAAAAATTAAAAGCAAAATTTCGCAAAAAAGCGACGAAAAAGCTTAAAAAGATAGCCGAGGCCGCGGCGAATTTGCTTAAACTGACAAAGCGCCGCCTGATGATAAGGCGGCAAGCGGGTTTAAGGTTTATCTTTTTTGAAGTTTTTTGTTTATCTAGCCTTCTAGCAAGGCGCTAGCAATCTTTTTTGTTTCCGCTCTTGCTTGCTTATTTTTGTATTTTTCGTTAAATTTATCGCCGTATCCAGCACCCATAAAACTCGGTCCAAGCCTACCATGCGGCAAAATCTTTGGACTAAGCACAGACTCGTGGCACCCAGAAACAAAAACTAAAAACTCGTTTTAGCAATCCTGCACCGAATTTAGAGTCGTTTTGCCGCCCTGCTTCGTTCGTAATGCTCAATGATTTTGTTGTGGATTAGTAGCGAGATATAAATCACCGCACCGCCAAGGCAGAGTCTTAGTATATCCGCATCTTTGTGCCAAAATACTAAATTTACGATGATGGCTGCTGGTATTAGGGCGTTATTCATGATAGCTAGAGTGCCGCTATCCACCTCGCACGCGCCCTTGTTCCATAAAAAATACCCTAGACCGCTAGCTCCGATACCAAGCCAGAGCAAAACCGCTCCTTGGGTTAGATCAAGGTTGATTTTTTCCGGATTGCCAAACATAGCAAATGCTACGCCCGTAACCGCCGAGGCTCCTACGAAAAAGTAGCCAAAAACCCCTCGCTGCTCGTTAAAATCACGCTTTTCTAGTAAAAATTTATACGCGCTCTGTCCGACGCCAAAGCATAAATTTGCCCCCTGCACGAGCAAAAATCCGTGCCAAAAGCCGGCATTTACGTTGCCATACTTGATGATGAGAGCGCCAAAGACCGCGATACCGACGCTAAGCAGATACAGTAGTCTCAGCCTGCCTGCGAGCGCGTCATAAACCACGCTCACGTAAAATGGCGTAAATATCGTAAAGAGCGCGACCTCGGCGACGCTAAGGTAGGCAAACGAGTTGTAGTAAAAGATATACATCGCGCCGATTTGCACCGCACCGATCGCGGCTACTTTGGCGTAGAGAGCAAGGTTTTTCGCGGCAAAATCCTTAATCATAAAGGGCAAAAATACGCCAAGCGCAAGCACCACGCGCGAAAACGCGGCGAAGTAGCTATCCACTCGCCCCGCCAAAAACTCGCCGATGAGGCTAAAGCTAAACGCCCAAAGCACGGTTACGAAAATTAGTTTTTTCACTTTTTCTCCATTTCTAAATCAAATTTTAGCCCAAATAGTAGCGAAATTCGCCTAAATTTTAAAACGTAAATTTAGGCTGCAAAAGCGCCCGTATAAATTTACCCGCCGCCGCGACAAAACTCGCGTCGCAAAAGTAAGACGCTTAAAACGGCTAAATTTAAAAATCTAATTTGCCTCAAAAATACGGGCTTGCTAAAAACCCGGACCTCATCCTAAACGCCTACGCGCCAAGGCTTTATTTTAATCAATGCGGCATCAAAAAGAAAAAACACTATGAAATCAAATCGCGATTTTAGCGATGAGGCTAAATTTGCGTTTTTTAGCAAGCAATTTTCAAATGATTTAAGCGTTAAATTTAGATTTCCTTTTGGAAGTAAGGGGCGTTAAATCCAATTTAGCAGGCGATTTGCCCGCTATGGCAAAACTCGCGCATAGCCGCCTACGGCTAAGTGCGTAAGTAGGCGCGTATCCGGGGGAGCAGGCGGGCGG
>CAUPYN010000274.1:0-2565 GCA_963515575.1 uncultured Campylobacter sp. | reverse complement strand
CCCTTAAACAGCGCGTTTTTGATTATGATCTCGCCTTTTATATTTTCCTGCGGGCGGATGATATCGCTGGCAAAATGCAAATAAGCGTCGTAAATTTCGCTTCTATCTTGAACGTCTAAATTCGACTCCTCGTTTAGGCGTTTGTTTTGCGATAGAGCGATGAAGCTTTGCTCCTTGCCTAGCGTTACGACCGCGCTTGCTACGTCTTTACCGATGTCTTTTTTGTTAAATTTAAATACGCCTTCGTCGTTTGTGATACCGCTTGCGATGAGGCTATTTTTGGCAGAGTAAATTTTAACGTCCGCGTTTGCGACTACTTCGTTTTTGCTTAGGCGGTTTGCAAATAAAAATACCTCGTCTTTTGAGATTTTCGCGCTTAGTCCGATGTCGGTTAGATATACGGCTTTTTTGGCGCTTTTATCTTTATCGTAGTAGATCGTGACTAGATAAACTCCGTCGCCGCCCTCGGCGAAATCAAGCTTTATTTTGTATTTTTGCATCTCGTTTTGAGCGCCGCCTAGGTCGTAGTTTTTGCTTGCGACTTCTTCTACGTAGTCATCAAGCGGAGTTTGGGTAAAATTTAAGAAGTATCTTAAATTCGGCTCTTTTAGCTTTTCTACGACGACTTTAGCGGTATTTAAATTTACGCCTTTTACGCCGATTTCGCCGGCGCTAGATAAATAAGAGCCTTTATCGCTAAACTCCAAAAACGGCTTATAATCGCCGGTTTTGACGCTAAACTCCGCATCTTCTCGCAAAATTCTATCCTCATCGCCAAAGCCTTTTTTTAGCGTGACTTTGTACTCGGTTTGAGGTTTTAGTTCGTCGCTGGTTATATCGACGTAGCGGTAGTATTTAGTATCGCTGTTATCGGTGTATTCCAGTTCGCCTACTTGTAGATTTTTTATGCCGTCTATTTTTACGTATTTATTTAGGTTGTAAGTATCAAGCCAGTCGTTTAAAAATATCCTAATGCCTAGCTTGCCGCCCTCTAGACTAACAGCCCTGACGTCGTCTAAATACATAGTTTTAGCCCTATCGTTATCGACTAATTTTTCTTGTTCTTCAGGCTCGTTAGTCGCCTCGTAGTCGTCGTTTAGGTTTGCACCGGCCTTGCTTTTTAATTTTTTAGAGACGGCAAATACCAAATTTTCGCCTTTTTCAAGTAGCTTTATTTGAAAGCTTTTAGGAGTTTTGGCTACGATTTTGTATTTGATGTTTTGCTTGGCTAAATTTTGCTTATCGTAAATTTTAAAATTTGCCGTAAATTCTTCCTCGCTAACCTCGTCGTTAAATACCGCTAAAAAGGTATCTTTGGCGTACTCGGTTATGCCCGAGAGCTCAAAATCTCCGCCGTAAATTTTAACCTTGCTTTCGCCTTTTTTGCACGAGTAGCTTATACCCTTTGCCAGTGGTTTTTTTGGATAAAACAAGATAGAGTCCGAGCCGTATTCAAAGGCGCCGCTGATTTCTGGCGAACACTCGATTATCTTTTTGTGCGTTACTTTGCCGATTAAAGACTCGTCTTTTTGCGCGTATTCTACGCCTAGGCTTACCGCACCTCCTTCTAAAATTTTGCTTCCGCCCTCAAGCGTAAAGGCGCTTAAATTTGCCGCCAAAACGCAACTTAGGCTTAAGCCCATGAGTTTATAATTCATTAAAATCTCCTTATTTCCATGTTTATTTCGCTTAAATTCGAGTTTTCATCCAGACATCCGAGCTTGTGTTTGCCTTGCGTTAAATTTAACGTATTTTCGCTAGCGTTTTTTACTTTTTCCCACTCGTTCTCGTCTATCTTGAGATATATCTCATCGCCTATATAAGCGTAGCATTTTAGCATAACTTTAGTTAAATTCTCATCGCTTAGTAAAATTTGATTATTCGTCGGCATAGCAACGAGGGGTTTATAGCTTTTAAATTTATAATAACAAGGACTATCTTTGATGTCTGATTGGGTTATAGCGCCGTTTTTGAGTAAAAACTCGACCTCTTCGCTCCTGATACTCTCGCAAACGTCTTTTAGCTCTACGCCCTCTATCAGCCAGTCGTCTTCCTCGTCTTTGCACTCTTTAAATTTAAACGCGTCAAGGCAGGTTTTCTTGCTCTCTATGCCGTTTGGAGCGCTCATGAAAGATAATTTTTGCTTTTGAGCCAGCAGTTTAAAGACGTCAAAAACTGCGCGCGAGGCATCACTAAATCCACTTAAATTTTGCGTCTTTTTGCCGTTAAAGTTACCAAACCACACCGCAACCGTGTAGTCGCTATTTACGCCTATCGTATAGATATCGCGAGAGCCGTAGCTGGTGCCGGTTTTAAAGGCGATTTGCGGCGTATTTTCGGCGTATTGCCACGCGACGCCAAGATAACTGCGGGAGGCGGAGGAGAGCATTTTTGAGGTTAGATACGCGCTTTGCGGGCTGATTAGCCGTCCGTAGCCCGGTAGCGTTTTGCCTGCGACTTCAAGAGGCTTTAGCTCGCCGCCGTTTGCGTAGATCGTGTAGAGGTGGGCTAAGCTTAGCAAACTCGTCTCTGCGCTTCCAAGCGCGATACTATCTGCGTAAAATT
>CAUPYN010000273.1:0-2583 GCA_963515575.1 uncultured Campylobacter sp. | reverse complement strand
CGTTTCGCATGCAGCTTTTAGGCGCCAGAGTCGTGAGCGTAGAAGAGGGCCTAAAAACGCTAAAAGAGGCCACCACCGCAGCGATCCAAGCATGGGTAAACGAGATAGAAAGCGCATTTTACGTCATCGGCTCAGCAGTCGGCCCGCACCCGTATCCCAGGATCGTGCGCGACTTCCAGAGTATCATCGGTCGCGAGACCAAGGCTCAGCTAAAAGAATACGGCGTGCATCCGGACTACATCATCGCCTGCGTCGGCGGCGGCAGCAACGCTATCGGTATCTTTAGCGCGTTTTTGGGCGACGCGGACGTAAATTTGATCGGAGTCGAGGCTGCAGGCCTAGGCGCGGATACTCCGTATCACGCTGCGACGCTAACCAAGGGCCGCGCAGGCATCATCCACGGCATGAAAACGATCGTGCTTCAAGACGAATACGGCATGATCGAGCCCGTGCATAGCATCTCGGCGGGGCTTGATTATCCGGGTGTAGGCCCAGAGCACGCGCACCTGCACGAGAGCAAACGAGCCGCCTACTACGGCGTCACCGACGACGAGTGCATAAACGCGCTATATCTAACCAGCCGACTAGAGGGCATTATCCCGGCGATCGAGAGTTCGCACGCGCTAGCATATCTAGAAAAGCTATGTCCAAATTTGACGAAAAAAAGCGTCATCGTCGTAAATGTCTCGGGACGCGGCGACAAGGACATAAACACCGTGATGAGCTACGAGAAAGGAAAAATTTATGGCTAAGGTAAAAGACGCGTTCGCGGGCAAAAAAGCAAACATCGGTTACGTCGTGGCGGGATACCCTAGCGCCAAGGCGACGAAGGAGTTTTTATTAAATTTAGACGGCAGTTGCCTGGATCTACTTGAGCTTGGCATCCCCTACTCCGATCCGCTCGCAGACGGTAAGCTCATCGCGCAGGCTAGCTTTGAAACCGCCGCAAAGGGCGTAAACACAGGCGCGATATTTGCCATGCTAGAAGGGTGCAAAGGCAAGATAAATAAACCGATCGTTTTTCTCGTGTATTTTAACATCGTGTTTGCTTACGGCGTAGAGAAGTTTATCGCTCGCTCAAAAGAGGTCGGTATCGCGGGCTTCATCATCCCCGATCTGCCGTTTGAGGAGAGCGAGGAGGTAGCTGGGCTGTGCGCTAAATTTGACCTTGATCTCATACCGCTAATCAGCGTCACTTCGCAAAACCGCGCGGATAAAATTTTAAAATTCGGCTCAGGCTTTATCTATGCGCTGGGCGCTATCGGCGTGAGCGGCTCGCAGCGAGCCAGCGAGGAGAGGCTAAAGGCGCTCGTAGAGGGTCTAAAAAAAAGAAGCGATCTGCCCGTCGCGGTGGGCTTTGGCGTGAAAAATAAAAACGACGCCGATGAGGTAAAAACCTATGCCGACGGCGCGATAATCGGCACCGAGATAGTAAAGCTCACGGCCAAATTTGAGGGCGAAGAGCTGATAAAGCAAATCAATAAACTTTTTTAAATTTAGCCGCGTTTGCGTTAAATTTAAGTATAATCAAAAAATTTCGTTTAAAGGACGGCGCGATGATGGACGTTGCGGAGCTTGGGATCAAGCACCTGTGCGAGGATACCCTTGGCTACAAGGTAGAGAGCGCAAAGAGCGCGGAAGGCGAATTTTACGGCTCGAGCTTGCCGATATTTAAGGGCAAAGAGGAATTTCACTTTTATCTTTATTTTAAAAAAGATACGCTAAATCGCTTTGCTAGCGTGCTTCTTGGCGTCGATAAACTAGCCGAAGACGAGCTAAGCGATATCTGCAAAGAAGTGGCCAATCTCGCAATCGGCTACGCCAAAAATCTACTCAACGAACGCGAAGCGAACGCCTATAAACTAGGCACTCCCGAATATTTAGGCAGGACGAGCTTTCACGTCAAACTAGACGACAAACGCGTCTATAAGATCAAAAATAGAACATTTCAAATAGGATATAAAAAAGGATGAGCGAAGAACTACAAGAAGTAACCGCCGTAGAAACGGCGCTGCAAGGGGTTCAGGAGATGTTGCAAGAGCGTGGCGGGCTTTTTAAAAGCTACGACGAGTTGATGGATATCGGAGTGGATTTTATCTCGGAGCTGGGCACCACGACTATTAGCGTAAAGCAGCTCTTGAAGCTCGAAGTAGGCTCTGTAATCGACCTGGAAAAGCCTGCCGGCGAGAGCGTGGAGCTTTTTATAAACAACCGAATTTTCGGCAAGGGCGAAGTTATGGTTTACGAAAAAAACCTCGCCATCAGGATAAATGAAATCCTAGACTCAAAATCCGTCATCCAGTACTTTAAACGAGAGCAGTTATGAGGATTTTTGCCGGGCTTTTGCTATTTTTCGCTGCGCTTTGGGGTTCAAATTTATCCACATATAACGTCTATGAGCGTAGTGACCGCGTGGATATTATGCTTAGCTTTGACGCGCCTTATAGCGGGACTATCCTGCAAGAGCGCAAAGACGGCGCGATAACCCTACTTTTTAAAGACTTGCAAAACGATCAGAGCATCGAAAAAAGCGTAAACTCAAACATACTGCAAGAGCTTTTGTTTGAGCCCAGAGGACAAAAT
>CAUPYN010000272.1:0-2587 GCA_963515575.1 uncultured Campylobacter sp. | reverse complement strand
CGTCAGGGAACACGCCAAAGAGATAGACGAGCTGCTAGGCGAATATCGCAGAACTACTGCGGCGATATACGCACAAGCCGGGCAGTTTAAAGAGTATCTAGGCAAGCTAAGCTTAGGCAATAGAAAGGCGATGTTTAAGGCGCTAGACGGAGAGACGGATGCTAGCGAGCTGCCCGAGCACGTAAGGCCGCTATACGAAAAGGTGCGTAAAACTATCGACGACGGCGCGCAGGCTCTAGTGGACGCCGGGGCGCTAGAGTCAAAAAACGTCATCAAAGATTACGTCAAACACTACTACAAAAAGCACCTAGACGAAGCTAAAGAAAATAGCCGCATCGCAAAGGCGCTCAGACAAAGCAAATTTTTTGCCAGAAAGCAGATGAGCTGGGAGCAAAAGCAGCTAAGGCAGATCGAGGACGATGCGGCCTTTGCGGTAACAAACACGATCCTGGAGCAAAAAAAGCAGCTGCTTAAAGCTCAAACATGAAAGCTTTTTGCGGATAAATTTGCACACGCTGCGCCGCCTGAGGGAGCCGAGGGGCTAAACTGGACGAGGATAAGCGACGAAAGTGCGGGCGGCGGTATAAAAAAATACGGAGCGCTTGCGGGCAAATATGTCCCTGAAGACGTCGCCAAAGCTCTAAGTGAGGCTGAGATGCTAGGGCGCGAGATGGCGAAATTTAACGGCGCATACTACAAACTGATCGACCATATCAAAGTAAACGTAACGGTAAAAAATCCTTTTACGCATCTTTATAATTTCGGCTCAAATATGGCGCTGGCGTTTTTGCATGGAGACTTTGCCGAGACGATCAAGACTACGGCTGCTTGGATAGGACGCAGCGAGAGCTTTAAAAAATGGGAAAATTTAGCCAACTCGCTAGGGCTTGATAGCCACCTAAGCGACCTTGAAGGGCTAGTGCGTCCGCTACAAAGCGGCGCCGGCGGCAATATCCTAACAAAGGCGCTAAAAAACGCGTATATGGCCGAGGGTAGCTATCTGGGCGACAAGGCCAGATATCTATACTCGATGGAAGATAAGGTATTTAAGATCGCGAGGTTTAAGAAAAATCTAGAGCTGATCGCTAAAGACAAGGGCTTTGACGTAAACGACTTTAGCAAATTTAGCGCGGATGAGCTAAAGGCGGCGATGAAAGACGCGCAGTATAGTTACGTAGACTACTCAACGCACTTTAACGGCACGCTAAAACTGCTGGATAAAAGCGGAGTGCAGCCGTTTCTCCACTATGCCGTAAAATCTACCCCGATGGTCGTAAAGGCCGCGCTAAAGCGTCCGGATAGATTTTTGATGATGCAAGCCGTGCTAGCCTACGGCGGAGGCAGCGCATGGCTGGGTGCCGATAACGAAAACGACAACCTAGCAAAGCCAGAGTGGGCTGAGAGTGGATGGCTGCCAAACCTAGTCGGCGTAAAAAGCTGGATGAGACTAGGTGGCACGGACTGGTATTTTAACTCCGGGCGTTTGGTGCCGGGCTTTAGGTTTGACGGATTTGACAAACTGGAGTTTAACGGAGGCTTCGTCGGCGGCGCCATAAACATAGCAAGCGGCAAAAGTACGCTAGGATATAAGATAGAGGGCGAAGAAGACTCGGCTACCGAAAAGATAACCAAAAGAATGCTCGAGCTAACCAAAAGCTACTTCCCGCCGATCTCTCCGCTGGGTCGCTACGGGCAGCAGCTGGGCGCGCAAGCTACGGCTGACGTCACGGGGCTAGACGTCGCGCCTAAAGACTACAACAAAGACGATCTAGGATACGGCGGGATAATGGCAAGGGGCGTGGGCGTGAGGCGTTTCGATAAGAAAAAAGAGTACGGCAAGGAGCTAAAAAAGGCCCGCAAGGAGTACGAGCAGTTCGTGCCGGTCAAAGTGCCCGAGTCTAAAGACGCCGAGAAGGTAGAAAAAGCCAAAGGCCATAACGAAAAGATCGCAAAGCTAAGCGTCGCGGATCTGCGCGAGGCTAAGGCTAGGGCGGAGGCTAAATTTAAGCGTATAAAAAACGCCGCGGCCGCAGACGGCGTTAAGCTGGATATCGAGCTGCTAAAGCAAAGTAAGGACTCGGACGGCTTTGGAAAATTTAAGCTTAAGTTCGGGGAGTAGGCCTAGCCCGCAGTAGATAAAATCCCGGCTTTACGACGCGCGGCGCGGTTATTTTTGCGGGGCGGACGGCGGGGGTGAAATTTGGGGAGCGAGGGCGCTTTGTCCTACAATCTACTATAGCTTCGCGGGAGAGTCGCCGTCTTGCGACCCGGCGCTTTACTCCTTAATCTACTACTAAAACAACTCAAAAAAACATCATCTACGAAAAACTTAAATTTCAGAGGCTTAAGGCCGCTTGCTCGCGGTTTAGCCTTTTGTGCGCAGGGCTGAGGCTTATATGGAGGCATCATGGCGGCTACTCGCATAGCTTGCCCTTATGCGGCAACACAGCGCGAGCGCAAGTGGCGGCGGGCGGGGCGCGGCTTGGCTATTTTTTTGCGGGCGGCGGCGCAAATGCGAATGCGCGAAACAGCCGGAGCAAATAATGAGATAATCCCTCGGGGCGGGGCGAGAGCGCGGGTTTTTGAG
>CAUPYN010000271.1:0-2610 GCA_963515575.1 uncultured Campylobacter sp. | reverse complement strand
ATACAGGTCTGATAGTCGCGGTATAGCGCGTCCTCGCACTTGCGGTATTGCTCGAAGTATTTGTGGATATTTTTGATCGAGCGCTTGCAGATCCACGTCGCCGCGCTCGTCCAAAGCACCAAAAACACGAAAATTTCGGCTGAGATATAAAGTACGTAAGCGCCCGTCGCGCCGATGATGAGCACGCCTTGGATGATGCTTGGCACTTGCATAAAGCCGTCGGTTAGGCTGCGCACGTCGCTTGAGAGCGAGGCGATCAAATTTGATTTGCCCGCGGCTACGATTTTTTGATTTGCGGTATCTAGGATCCGTTTTATCGTTTTGGTGCGCAGCTCGTAGACAAAATCGTTGCCGATCACGCTAAGAGCGATACGCGAGAGCACCGAAAAGCCCAAAAATAAAATCAAAAGCGCGAAAAACGCGAGCAAAATTTGAGCGTCTTTTTCTTTTAAATTTAAGAGGTATTTGTTGATAAAGGCTAGGATGAGGATGCCCGAACCGCTAAAAACGGCGCTGGAAACGATCATGGCGATGATTTGCCAAAGCGTTTTTTTCGAGATTTTTTTAAACATTTTCATTCTTTTTTGAGAGCTTATTTCATTTTAGCCGCCATTTTATAAGAATGTTTTTAAAATTTCGCTAAAATCGGGCTTTATTTAAAGGAGAAAATTGCAAACGGTTTTGCGGGTCGTATCAACCAAAACTGAAGCCAAAAAATCGACGTTTTTGTGTTTTTTGTGTCCTATTTGCGAGTTTAAGGCCTTGCACGAGCGCCTAAAGGCCGATCACCCAAAAGCCGCGCACGTCGTGTGGGCGCTGCGCGAGCGAAACGGCTACGGCCAGATAGTGGAAAATCAAAGCGACGACGGCGAGCCAAAGGGCACGAGCGGGCAACCCTCGCTAAACGCGCTTAGAGGCGCCCAGCTCATAAACGCGGGCGCGCTAATAGTTCGGTATTTTGGCGGGATAAAGCTAGGTACGGGCGGGCTCGTGCGAGCGTATGGCGCAGCGGTAAATGCGGCGATAGAAGAAGCCGCTGGCTGCGGCGCTCTGGCTAAATTTGAGATAAAATCGCTTTGCCTGTTTTTTACGCCATACGCGCTGGGCTCGCGCTTTGAGCACTATTTTGAAAAGCGAAATCTAAGCTTTGAGCGCGAATTTAACGAGGAGGGCGCGATCTGGCGAGCGGAGTTTAACAGCGCCGAATTTGAGGAATTTCAGGTATTTGCGAGCGGGTTTGAGCAGGAGGGGTTTAAATTTTACGCCTTGCCTCTATAATTTTGGGAAATAGCGGCTTGTCTCGCGAGCGCTTTTCCGAGATTTTGCAAAATTTTCGCTCCGCAGGCTATATGCCTAGCGCACGCTCAATTTTGCTTCAAAACTCGAAAAATCATCTCGCAATACTTCGCCTTGATTTTTTTTGCAGTCAAATTTTAGTTAAATTTACAAATTTGAGTCGCTGAGACCCGCATCTTGAAAATGCAAATTTAAACCTGCGACGCTTTGCGCAAGCAAAGCTATGTCCCACCTTAAAAGCGTCGTAGGGGGAGGGGAGCTCTTTTGCTTTGCTAGCGCTCGCAACTGCAATACAGAGCGCAATTTAAGCCCCCACCCCCTTTATATAAATGTAGAAAACAACCTCAAATGGTTGTTTTCTACTCAAGGAAACCAAGCTCGCAATGCTAAATTTGACCAAACCAAATTTGGCATTTTCAAGATGCGGGTCTTGGTGCGTAAAATTTAAAACCGTCAAATTTGAAGTCAAATTTACCCGAATCAAATTTAATCAAAAATTTAAGCCACAAGAAGCAAAAATGCTTGGCAAAACGTTAGCTTGCGGGCAGGCGGTTAGCGCTTGTGCGGACTACATAAGCCAAAAGGCGCAAAATTTTAGCTATGAGCAGGTCTGCACGAGCGACGCAAAAGCCGCCTAGACCGTTTTAAAAGCACCGTCTTTGAGTTTTATTTCTTGACGGCGAAATTTTAGATTTTATCGGATTTTTTGAAATGAGGCATTAAATTTTGGTCGTAAAGCAGGGTAAATTTACTCAGACGCTTGGATATTTCGCACCCTGTCCGTGCTAAATTAAAGTGTCAAATTTAATACGTACAAGTCGGACGAGGGCAAGAATCTAAAACTAAGCTTAAGTGATGGCGCCAAGTTGTATTTTATAAATTTAAGTCCTTTTGCTGCGTCGCCAAATTTTATTCTTAGCGCATTTTGGTTGATTTAACCTAGCCGTCGCGATTTAACGGCTAAATTTAACCGAGCCGCAAAAGCCGCCTTAGCGCAGCGAACATTTTGATAAAAATCTAAAACCGTCCGTCTAGCCGCTTTAACCAAAAGTCCAAATTTGCCTGCTCGGCTTTTAGCGTCGTTTTTTCGCCGTGTCCGGGATAAAGCGTAAAATCCCCCTGCATTTTTTTGCATTTTAGCAGGCTTTGGCGCATATCCTCGGCGTTTGAAAACAAAAAATCATAGCGTCCGATTGAGCCTTTAAATAAAAAGTCTCCGCTAAAAATAACGTCGTCCACGCGCACCATACAGCATCCCGGCGTATGTCCCGGAAAATGCATAAACTCAATCTCAAAGTCTTCTATGTTAAATTT
>CAUPYN010000270.1:0-2612 GCA_963515575.1 uncultured Campylobacter sp. | reverse complement strand
TGCTGCACTACGCGCAGGTTTATCTGGTGCTGTCGCGCCACAAATTTTAAATTTATCATTTTCATGGTACGGGTTTCGGCGACTCAAATTTACAAATTTGACTTCAAATTTGAATACAAAACGATAGGGCGAAGTATTTTTGAGGTGGATTTGAATGTTGTGTAGAAATTTTAAGTCAAGGCTAGACCTCTGCTTGCAGTTGCGAGCAAAGCGAAGCAAAGGTAGTCTGCCGCAGACTTAAAATTTCAAACTCATTCAAAGACACTCAAATGACGAGCCATAACTACTTAAAAGCAACAAATGTCGCAAAATTCGCCCACCTAAATATGCATTCCACATTTTTAAACCCAGCGCTAAGCGCCAAATTTCTATTTTCCGCCTCGGTATATGGCACTAGCACGTTTTCTAGCGCCTCGCGTTTTTGCGCGATCTCGTAGCGCGAGTAGCCCTGTTCGAGCTTATATTTTTCGTAGATTTCGATCATATTTTTGCTCAGTGTCTTGTCCTCAAAAATGAGCTTCTCGCTAAAAACGAATACGCCGCCGTCATTTAGCGCGCGGTAAATTTTAGCTACGAAATCCTGGCGCCTGGGCGGACGGATAAACTGCAGCGTATAGTTCATCAAAACGGCGCCCTGCGCGTCAAATTCGCACTCTAAAATGTCCGCCAGCTCAAGCTCGATCCTAGCGCCGTACGCCTCTATCTTTGCACGCGCGTTTTGCAGCATGGCAGGCGCATTATCCACGCCTTTTAGCGCGAGATCGCTTCTTTTGCGCCAAAGAGCTAGCAGCGTCGAGGCGGTCGAGCAGCCAAGGTCTACCGCGCTTGCGCCTTGCGGTAAAATTTGCGCTAAAAAATCGGCGATCAGCTTTTGAGAAGCCTCGTAATACGGCACCGAGCGCCCGATCATATCGTCAAACACCGACGCCACGCTCGCGTCAAATTCAAACTGCTTTTTTATCGGCTCTTTAAAGATTTCGTCCTTCACGGCTAGCTCCTTTTAGCATTTGCGCCGGCGATATAAAGGTCGCACACGCCGACGAACTCCATCGCCTGCTTGATGTCGATGTAAATTTGACGCTTTAACTCCTCTAGGCTTGCAAATTTACGGTTGTCGCGCAGTCGCTTGATAAAGCAAACCGCGACGTCGCGGGCGCCCTCGATATTTTCGTTTAGCACGTGCGTCTCGACGCTAAAGTTGCCGTCCGTACTCACGCGGTTGCCGATAAAAGTGACCGAGCCGTAGGTCTTGTAGCCGATGCGAGTCCTCGTCGCATAGACGCCCTCGTGCGGCAAAAGATAGCTTTTGATGTCCAAATTTAGCGTCGGCACGAGCTCGCGCGACCCGATGCCCTGCCCCTTTATCACGCGGCCTTCGACCGAGTATTCGCGCCCTAGCAGGCGGTTTGCCTTGTAGATCTCGCCTTGCTTGATATACTCGCGTATGGCCGAGCTATGCACGCCCATACCGTCAAAGCAAAACTCATCCACGATCTCTACCTCGCCGTCAAAAATGCGCCGCAAATCATACTTGTCCCACGCTCTGTTTCGCCCGAAACGAAAATCAAATCCGACAACGATTTTTTGCAGATTTTTAAAATCCCGCTTCAAAAGTGCGATAAACTCATCGCCGCTAAGACCTTTTATGCTGTCAAAATCATACAAAAAACACGGATAGCGAGAGTATTCGGCGCGCTTTAGGCCGGGCGTGATGTTGGCCTTGTTTTTATCGATCACGACCAGCCCGCCGTAAACGCCAAGGCGCTTTAAAAGCTCCTTATGGCCGCGATGCACGCCGTCAAAGTGCCCGATCGCCACAGCCGTGATGTTATCTTTTGTTAAAAGCGTAGAAAAATTCGGCATTTCCTTCCTTTCCTTTTACCTCGCATTCGAGCGTTTGGCGCATTATCCAGCCCAAATTTGCCGCCGCAAGCTCAAATTTCGCCCTCGCCTCGCGCACGGCCTTTGCGTCCGTCACGACGCCTTTTTTATTTCGCTTGGCGCTCCTGCCGACCTCAAACTGCGGCTTAAAAAGCAGGATAATGTCGCAGTTTTTGCCTGCTAGCGCGTCGATGGAAGGCAAAATTTCTTTAAGTGAGATAAAGCTCACGTCGCAGGTGATGAGATCAAATTTGTGTGCGACGTTTTTGGCGGCGTGGGAGTCAAATTTGGCGTTTTGGCTTTTTGCTGCGGAATCTACGTCAGTCAAATTTGACTCGTTCGTCTTGGCTCCAGCCTGCGTTAAATTTGACGGCGCAAGAGCGTCTCCGCTTGGTTCATTTAAAAATCCGTCTTGCTCGGCAAAATTTGATTTGCCGGGATTAAAATTTGGCCCGATTTGGGTTTTTAAATTTTGCTCTGAGTCGTCAAATTTACCATTTTTGGCCGAGCTTTGACACCCCACCGCAAACTCGCGCACGTCGGTATTTTCGGCCACTTTCACGCGCGCATCAGTTCGCAGGCTTTTATCCAGCTGCGAGCTGCCCACATCTAGCGCAGTAATGCTTTTGGCGCCGTTTTGAAGTAAAATTTGCACGAAACCGCCCGTGCTTGAGCCCACATCTAGGGCATTTTTGCCTTTGACTTCTAGCGGACAAGCCGCCAAAAAGCTT
>CAUPYN010000269.1:0-2616 GCA_963515575.1 uncultured Campylobacter sp. | reverse complement strand
CGTCAAGGTTTAGCCTAGCCAAAAGCTCGACGCCGTCAATATCCGCGCCACCTGCGTTAATCCTATAAAGCACCGGATTTACACGCCCGCCTGCTGCGTTATTATCTACGATTAGATTTTTGTATTTGGTTTTAAAGTATTTAGCCACGAAGCTAACGTGTCCCGTTTCGCTAAACTCGCCCTTGTAGCGTCCGCCGATCTCGTAGCTATCGCCCGTAGTGGCCTTTAGATCAGGGTTTGCTCTGTATCCTAGAGGCGTACCTCTACTAGCGCCGCTAGCTAGCATAGACTCCATAACGTCCGGTCCTCTAAACACCTTAGCGTAGCTGGCAAATACTCCAAGCCCTTTCATAAACTCGTAATCAAGCGCTAAAGCAGGCGTAAATTCGTCAAATTTGTATTTGTACCCGCCGATATTTGCGCCCGTGCCGTTATATGTCTTTAGCTCGTGGCGCTCGTATCTGATGCCAGGAGTCACGGTTAGGCCTGCAAATTTGATCGCGTCCTCTAAGTAAAACGAGTAGTTGTTTACTTTTTCGGGGCGGTTGTTTTGCGGTTTGTTAAAGTTCTCGCTGTGGTAGTACTCCGCGCCGTATCTTAGCGTTTGCGTCACGTCGCCCGTCTCTATCGCGGTTTTTGCTTTCGCGCTTAGGCCTCTAGTTTTTACGCCCCATTTGCTACCGTCGACTCTCTGATGCTTCGTATGATACGCAGTTACGTCGAGATTTAGCAGTTCGCTCGGCGTAAATTCGTACTTTAGCGTCGTCGTATCGCGCTCGTATTTACGATTAGCGTCGGCGTTAGCTCCGCTATGCCAGCTGCCAAACTCCGCCCTCATCGGATAAAGTCCCTTGTAGTGGTTGTGTTCGTGAGAGAGCGATATCCTGTGCGCGTCTAAAAAGCTATACCCGAGCTTAAAAAGATAGCTAAGGTCGTTGCCGTCGCCGCCTATTTTCTTGCCGTTGCCGCTCTTGCCGTAGTCGTAGCCTTTGTGATTTATCGCGGCTAAAAAGTCCAGCCCCTCAACAGGCGCGGTAAAAACCATGAGTCCTTGCGAAAATTCGTCGTTATTTGAGGCGTAGCCTGTTTTGATTTTCGCGCCGATGATTTCGCCCTCTTCCAGCAGGTCTCTAGCGTCCACCGTCCTAAAGGCTACCGAACCGCCCAGAGCCCCAGCACCGTTTACTACAGAGCGTGAGCCGACCTCAACGTCGATAGCCTTGATCAGATCGGGGTCGATCAGGAGGTCTGCGTTGTGGTGAAAGGTATTTCCGTTTTGCTTCGCGCCGTCGATCGTGATATTTAGGCCGCGGTCGCTTACGCCTCTCATGTAGATTTTTTGGTTCATGCCGTTCGTGCCGCCTACGTAAACACCGGGAATATCGCGCATGACGTCTTTTAGTATGCCTGCGTTTCTCGTGCTTATTTTTACGTCGTCCACGCCGTAGCCGCCGCTAGTGCTGCTTACCTCTACACCGCTTAGCGTTACGTTCTCGGCGGCATTTGCGCCGATAGCCAGAGCCGCTACGAAAGAAAATTTCGCAACATTGTTAAAACTCATTTTTTCTCCTCTTTAAATTTACGAAAATTTGCGCCGATTTAGAAAAACATTTAAATTTTGTTTTCTTTATCTTGCATAGATTTTGAAAACGAATATTACAATTCTAAGACTAAATTTTAGATAAAATCATTTAAAATATTACTTGCTTATTCGTTATTGACAATAAATACCATAATCTGATATAATTGGCGCGCAAATTTTACAAGAAGGCATTAAATGGAATTTCTCAAACACAACGTCGATTACGTTATCATCGGTATTTTAGGGCTTATGAGTTTTACGGTAGTGTGGCTTACGATAGAGCGCTTGATCTTTTACGCAAACGTTAAATTTGAAAACTACAAGAACCAAGACGACTTTGAAGAGAGCGTAACCAGAAATTTAACAACGCTTTATATCGTTTATTCAAATGCGCCGTATATCGGGCTTTTGGGTACGGTTGCGGGCATCATGGTGACCTTTTACGACATGGGTATGAGCGGCGGCATCGATACTAAAAGCATCATGGTAGGCCTGTCTCTCGCGCTAAAAGCAACCGCGCTAGGCCTCATCGTCGCGATACCTACGCTAATGATCTACAACGCATTTATGAGAAAGGTGGACGTACTCGTAAACCGCTACAAGGCTTCACGTGAGAATGCCTAAAAAAGAGGGATTAAACGTAATCCCGCTCATAGATATTATGCTAGTTTTGCTAGCTATCGTGCTTAGCATTTCCACCTTTATCGCTCAGGGCAATATCAAAATCGACCTGCCAAACAGCGAAAGCGCGGAAAAAAAGCAAGACGAAAACGATAAAATCGCCGTTTTAATTAATAAAGATAATGAATTTTTCATAGGCGAAGAAAAAGTCGCCGAGGAAAATTTAAAAGAAAAGCTAAACGAGATAAAAAACGAAACATTAATAGAGCTAAAGAGCGATAAAGAGAGCAAATTCGACTCGTTTATCAAGGTCATCGACATATTAAAAGAAAAAAATCATGAAAACTTCGCTATCACGACAACAACTGAATAGACGCGCCAGCTTTACGGGGCTTGGCGTCTCTATCCTGTTG
>CAUPYN010000268.1:0-2619 GCA_963515575.1 uncultured Campylobacter sp. | reverse complement strand
ATATGCTGCGCTATAATCAGCTGGTTTTTTGTAGAGAAACCGTGTTTAAACTTAAAAAGTAAAAGCTTATATCGCAGTAGGATGAAAAATGTCTAAAAAAATACTATGGTGCGGAAATTCGTATTACGGTTCGCCGTTTAAAGTCGGTTGCAATTATTACAGCGAATTGCTAGCTAAGGAGGGAAACAAAGTTTTATTTATCGCACCGCCCGTTTCGCCGTTTCATGATAAAAATAACGAAGCCATCAGACTTGCTCAGTCAAAAAAAGGCGTACATAAAATTTTTGAAAATTACTTTATATACACTCCGTTTGCGCTTATTCCGCCGTTTAAAAAGCTACCTTCCGTTTTTTATCAGGTTATAAGAACGTGGCATATTTTTACTCTACCGAACTTAAAAAAAATGCTTAAAAATTTTGATTTTTTAAACGTAGATATTTTAGTTATAGATAATTTTGCGTTTTTGCCTATAACGGATATCGTAAAATATAATAAACTAATCGTTAGAGTTACCGATAGATTAAACGGCTTTGACGTAGGCACGGCTGCTATCAAAGCAGAGGAGCATTTGATAAAAAAAGCCGATAAAACGATATATACGTCATCTAGCCTTAAAAGCTATATAGAGAAATTTAACAAAAACTGCTTTTATGTCCCAAACGGGGTTGATTTTAACAAATTTCAAAAAAAGTATGATAAGCCCGAATTTTTTTATGAGATTAAAAGCCCAGTTGCCGTTTATGTTGGCGCTATCGAGAACTGGTTTGATTTTGATTTACTAGATTATGTAGCTAGCGAGCTAACCGATGTGCATTTTTTAATAATCGGAACCGTAAAATTTAAACCTAAAAATTTTGAGCAAATAAAATCTAGAAAAAACATTACCTTTTACGGGAAGGTCGATAACGATGCGGTAGCTCCTTTTTTGGAATTTGCAGACGTCGGTATAATCCCGTTTAGGTTAGATATGGATTTGGTTCACTCTATAAGTCCGTTAAAGTTATACGAATACTCGGCGGCCGGACTTTATACGGTAGCTACTAAATGGCGAGAGCTAGAGCAGCTAAATAGTCCTGCTTTGTTAGCTGATTCAAAAGAGGATTTTGCGGCGTACGTAAAAAAAGCCGTAGCCTTAAGGCAAATAGGCGGGAGCGAAATCGTAAAATTTGCAAAGGATAACGATTGGGAAGAAAAAATACGACTTATTATTTAAGATTTGATATAATTTTATTTGAGATATCATTAATTTTAAACTATAAGGTAAAACTAGGACGGCTATGCGTAAAAAGATAGCAATCGACTTTCGCATGCACAAAGCATCCGGAATAGGTACGTATATAAAGGGTTTGTTGCCGTTTTTAACGGAGAAATTCGAGGTTATTTTACTGGGTACGGAGGCTGAGATAAGGGAGTACGCATGGAGTAAAAATGTTAAAATTTTAGAGTGCGGGCGGGAAATTTACTCTTTGGACGAGCAGATTTGTTTGCCAGTAAAGATTCCCGAGTGTGATATTTTTTGGTCTCCTCACTACAATATCCCTATCTTGCCCATAAGGGCTAAATTTAGAGCGGTTACCATTCATGATGCGTTTCATTTGGCTTTTTACGACAGCTTAAATTTTATGCAAAAGATGTATGCCAAGATGATTTTTAATCAAGCTTTAAGCAGAAGCGACGTCGTCTTTAGCGTTTCGGAGTTTTCAAGAAGCGAGATATTAAAATATACGAAAACGGATAAAAATATTTTTGTCGTGCCAAACGCTATAGACGAGGGGCGTTTTAATAACCGCTACGATAGCGCCGTTTTAGAGACGGCGGCAAGAGAATATAAACTTCCGGAAAATTTTATTTTATTCGTAGGAAATGTAAAGCCTCATAAAAATTTAAAAAATTTATTGTTCGCGTTGGAAAATACGGAGCTAAATTTGGTGATAGTGGGAAAAAGAGACGGCTTTATAACTAGCGATAGCGATATTTTGGAGATTATCGAGAAAAATAATCTCGCAGAGCGTATATTTTTTACCGGCTATGTTAAGGACGCCGACATCGCGGCTATTTATAATCTAGCAAAATTATTCGTCTTTCCGTCTTTATACGAGGGGTTTGGTATCCCGCCGCTTGAGGCGCAAGCCTGCGGTTGTCCGGTAGTGTGCTCAAACGCCGCGAGCCTACCTGAAGTTTGCGGGGATAGCGTTTTATATTTCGATCCATATAACGTAGAAGATATAAGAAGTAAGATACAAGCCGTTTTAAACGATGAAAATTTACGAAACGAACTTTGCGTTAAGGGTTTTGAAAATATTAAGCGATTTAGCTGGGAGCGCTCGGCTAAACAAATCATAGAAGTAATGGAAAAACTAAGATAAGGAGCCGTAAAATGATAGACAGAAGCCTAAACTACGGACGACATATAATAGCTGATTTTGCCGCTAAAATAGGGCATTATGAAACCGTGCTGGATATCGGCGCGGGTAAGGGCGATGATTTGGCGATATATAAAAGTAAATGTGGGGACGCTAGGCTTTTGGCTTTAGAAGGGTACGAGCCAAATGTCGCAAAGCTAGCCGCAAGAGGCATCGAGGTCTTTTCTCACGATCTTGAGCGAGATAGATTTCACTT
>CAUPYN010000267.1:0-2643 GCA_963515575.1 uncultured Campylobacter sp. | reverse complement strand
ATCATACAGACCGCAGGCCGCATAAATAGGCATTTTGGAGAAATTCGCGGCGAGCTATATGTCTTTCCAGAAATAAGTAAATTTACAAATTTGATTTACGGCGATTTGCAGAAAGTAAGCAAGGCGATTTTAGAAATTTTCAAACAAAGAGAGGTGCATGAGAGCGAAATTTTAGAAATTTCAAATTTATATTTTCAAAAAATCAGCGATCAACTAGAAA
The DNA here is from genome assembly GCA_963515575.1 of uncultured Campylobacter sp. Taxonomy (GTDB): domain Bacteria; phylum Campylobacterota; class Campylobacteria; order Campylobacterales; family Campylobacteraceae; genus Campylobacter_A. Next base: position 2,423 of record CAUPYN010000267.1, on the reverse strand, counting down.
ATTTATATATACAAAGCGAGATAAAAAAGCTAGAATTCGAAAATATAAACCAAAAAATCGAAGAAATCATGAAGGACAACCACAAGCAGACGCTAATAATCGAGCCCGAAGAAAATTTCATTAAGGATTTTGAAGCTAAGATTATTGAAATTAAAAATAGCTCAAATGACGAATTTACGATACGAGATATTTTAAAAAACCACATCAGAAAGTTGTCGAAATTTAGCATAAACGTAACGTTTAAAGATAAAGAGAAATTATTACCAAATTTAAGGCAAATACGCGGACTAAAAGATATGTTTTATCTGCCATTTGGCTCGTCTTATTTTTATAGCGCGGATTACGGGCTTAAAAAAGACACGAATTTAGACATCACGGACGAGGTATTTGACTAATGTTTTGCAAAGACCAGATCACCGGCACACTTGTGAATTATTACGTCACCTGTAAGCGCGAGGCGTGGCTTTACGCACACCATATCCACGCCGATCAGGAGAATGAAAACGTGCTGATGGGCAAGGCGCTAGCGGAGATCAAAGAGGGCGATTTGCAGGACTTTGCATTTTCAAATTTAAAATTTGACAAACTTTCCAAGCAGCGCGGGCACTACTTGATTACAGAATATAAGAAAAGCCTAAAAAACGAGCTTGCGGGCAAGATGCAACTACTTTTTTACGTCTATCTTTTGAAAACGGGCTTAAATTTAAAAGAGGTAAAAGGCAAACTAATCAGCGGCAAAAAGGTGATTTTGGTAGAGGATAGCAGCGAAAATTTCGCTCTGATCGAGCAAATTTTAAGCAAAATAACGGCACTCGTAAATCTAGAGCGACCGCCGAAATTTACACAGGGCAAATTTTGCGCAAACTGCGCTTATAGCGGATATTGCGCAAGTTAAAATTTAGAAAAATGTACGTGATTTTATTTTACGACATCGCTGGCGCCGAGCAAAAACGCAAACCGCATCAGAAAGGCGGTCGAGAAGTTTTTGCCGCGCGTGCAGTTTTCCGTTTTTGAAGGCGAGATTCGCGAGAGCGATTTTAAAAAACTAACCGCGATTTTGCAAAAAGAGTGCGCTAGCGAGCTTGATTCTATCGTGATTTACACGTTTAATTCGCTGAAATACTCCAAACGTATCGTAATCGGGCAGGACAAAAACGGCGCGCTGTTTAGCTAAATTTGCTCGCGTAAATTTGCCGAATTTGGCAGCAGCTCTTGAAATCCCAGCTAAATTTTAAGGAAAAAAGATGCAAAAAAGCGACAGGACGCATTTTATTTTGAGCGCAGGCAGGCTTCGCAGGCAAGATAACAATATCTATTTTGATAAATTTGACGATGCGGGCGCGGTCGTCGCTAGTAAAATTTTGCCGATAAACGCGATCGATGAAATTTACGTGCTGGCAAAAGTGCAGATCGACACCTACACTATGGCGTTTTTGGCCGATAATAACGTCCTTTTGCACGTTTTTAGCCCGTATCAGAGCTTCCGCGGTAATTTTTATCCAAATACCTCAAACTCGGTCAATAAAAGCGGCTTTGTGCTGCTAAATCAGGTTCGCGCCTTTGACGATCCGCTTAAACGCGCCTACATCGCCCGCGAAATCACTCGCGCGCACATCCTAAACGACGCGGCAAACTGCAAAAGGCACGGCGTGAAATTTGACGTCTCGCCCCATATAGAGGCGCTAAATGCCGCTGCGGACGTGCCTGCGATAATGGCGGTGGAAGGGGCGTTTCAAAAGCTCTACTACGAAAAGTGGAATGAGATAATCGCGGATCAAAAAAGCTTTAAATTTACCGTCCGTTCCAAGCGCCCGCCCGCCGATAAAATCAACAGTTTCATAAGCTACGTAAATACGCGCATTTATAACATCTGTCTCAGCGAAATTTACAAAACCGAGCTTGATCCGCGCATCGGCTTTTTGCACGAGCCAAACTACCGCGCCCTGAGCCTACACCTCGATCTTGCCGAGATTTTTAAGCCGATTTTGGGCGATACGCTGATTTTTAGTATGCTAAATAAAAAGGAGATCACTGCAAAAGACTTTCAAACCGACGCGGGACGGATAAAATTTAGCAACGACGCTGTGCAAAAGATCGAGCTAAAAATGATCGCAAGGCTTGGCGAAACGATCTCGCTTGGCGGGCAAAATCTCACGTGGCGGCAAGTGATCCGCCGCGAGGCTAATCAGATCAAAAAATGTATCTGCGAAGATGCGCCTTACGAGGGGCTGGTTTGGGGCTAGGCTTAAGACATGGCGATAAATTTAGGCAAGCTAAATTTAGCTTAGATATTTTGGTTAAATTTAATCAAAATCAAACTAGCTTTGACGATTTAAGCGCATCAAGGCCGCTCAAAAACCTAAAAAATGCCTAAATTTATCAATTTTTTGCTACAATTAGAATTTTTAAAATCTACAAAAATT
>CAUPYN010000266.1:0-2654 GCA_963515575.1 uncultured Campylobacter sp. | reverse complement strand
CGCTAAAGCGTAAAAAACTTGCGGCTCGGCGGGATCCGCATAAGGCCTTAAAAGCTCCAGTCCACTTTGCCTAACGGCTAAAATTTGAGCAAAAATCTCATCTTTTTCTTTTACGCTTTCGTAAAATTTTACCCCCTGCGACTCTAGTAAAAATACCGCATTTGCGGCTTGTTTTAGCTCCTCGTTCATCTTACGCCGCCGGTAGCTTTTTGCGCTAGGTTGTTGATGAGGGCTGAAATCTCGTGTAAATTTTCGCCTTTTAGCAGATCGTCCCACATCTTTTTCGGGAAAATTTCGTGGTCGTACTCTATCGTAGCCGAGCCGATTAGTTTGTTAAATTTGACGTTTTTTATGCCGTCTATTTGCTTTATCGTTTGATCTATTTTTTCTAACGGTAAGCTGTCTGCTTCCTTTTTGATATCGCTGCTGACGCGGACTCTTAAACGGCCTGCGACGTGATGGATTGGCGTGAAATACGAAGCTATGCGTAAGACTAGTTCTGATGGTATATGTGGTACTGCACTCATGTTTCTCCTTTATTTTTTTGCGTATTATCTATTTGTCACGCTTAAATTTAACTGAAACTTTTTTGCATATCGTTATCAAATCATTTTTGATAAAAAGGCGCAAAATAGGCTATTTGTTTTGGCATTTTGGGCAAAAACCGTATAAAATCATCGCATGACCTTCGAGTTTAAAGCCTGAGTTTTTACAAATTTGTTCTTGCTTTTCTTCTATGTATTTATCGAAAAAACTCTCCACCGCGCCGCACTTCGTGCAGACGAGATGATCGTGGTGCGACCTTAAGTTTAGCTCGAATTTATTCGTTCCGTCCTCTTCAAAAGCAAGAACTAAACCGAATTTTTGTAAAAAATTTAAAAACTGATATATCGCCGTTAGGCTCAGATTTCGTTTAAATTTGCTTTTAATCCTTGTTTTTATCTGGCTTGCGCTAAGATGCTCGTCGCTAGAAAATAAAATTTTTAAAATTTGCTCTTTAGCAGCGGAATTTTTATATCCGCAATCTCGTAAAAACTCTAAAAATTTCATATAAAATTTATCAAAATTGTGCATTTATAGCTGCTTTGCCTTATAAAAATAGGTTCTAATTATAGTAAAACAAGCTGATAATGCGATAAATTTAAGACTAATTCTCAAAAAATCAAGATTTTGGCTAAGCGATTATAAAGGTTATTTTGGCATAATTCCGCAAATTTTTTAAAAGGGCGACTATGACGTACGACGAGCTAGAGCTTGAGGCTGTTTTGCTAGAGGTTTTGGAAAATCGAGGCAATTTTGAATCGCTTGACGACGAGGAGCTTTTCGAGCTTATAGAAGAGGTTGCGAAATACACCGACGGTGATTATGAAGAAGCGTTTGAATATATGACGCAGTTTTCGCCGATCAACAAAAAAAGGTTTGTTTCTCTTTATACGGTTTAGCCAAGCGGCTAAACCGAGTTTTTCTTATTTTTTATACTGAAAAAATTTATTCGCTATTTCTTGAAGCTTTTTTGTGTATCTAGACTCTTTAGGCGAGTTGTTATAAATATCTTCCATATCATACATTCTATCGTAATAATCAAACGTGGCTTGTTTATCGACGACTACCAAAGAGGTATTTATGCTAACTCCGACAAAAAGCCCTCTGCTTTTGCCCCTTTCTGTAGCCCAAGCCGAAATTTCGGGCAAATCAGTCATAACTCCCGCTTTTTCGCCTGCTCCAAGTATCACTGCATCGGCGCTTAGATCGATTTGTCCTTTTCCGTTTAGTAATCCTGCGTACGATCTTCTTGATTTTATTAAAATAACTAGGTCGGTTGATTTATATCCTGCCTGCAAACCGATGCCGCCGCCTTTAAAGCTAACGAATATCGGACTACTCCATTCATTATCGTCGTTTCTACCAATAAATATACCGTCGCCTGAATGCGTGGTAGCTATTAGGCCTCCGCTTACCATCTCTGGGATGATGATTATACCCTTAACTTCGCTCGTATCCTTCGTATTTAGCAGCTTTTGAGTACCTAAGTCGTTTAGGATATCAAGCGATGTCCTAACCTTTTGATTTTGCGTGAAATCCGCATAGGCAAGCTGGCCTAGCAAAAGCGCGCAAGCGGCAAGCTTTAAAAACTTTTTCATTTTTATTTCCTTTTTTGTAAAATTTACCCGCTATTATAGTATTTTTTTATTAAATTTAAAAAATGTTCGTTAAGCTTACGCAAAAAGGAGTTAAATGAAAAAGATTATTTTGGCGGTTTTGCTCTGCCTAAATTTAAGCGCAAAGGGGCAGGGCAGCGCGCCTAGCCAAACTCAGACGATCATAAACGGTGACGTTGAGATAGTGCGGGTGGAGGCTAAATTTGCCGGAAATTTAAGTATTGGCGGCAAGAAAATGCGCTGGCTTAGCGTGCCCGGGGATGAAAATTTAAAATTTGCCGTCGTTGCCGCTAGCTACCGTCAAAAGGGTGAAATAAAGCTAACAAACGGGCTTAAAAGCGGCGACGAGACGATAGTTTTTAAGATCGTAGAGGGCGAATATAAAAAAGAAAAAATAACCGTCGAAGGCAGCAAGGTAACTCCGCCAAAAGACGTGCTAAAGCGCATCGAGGAGGAGCGCGAGGAGGCGAATAAAATCTACGCGACGGCCAATGC
>CAUPYN010000265.1:0-2670 GCA_963515575.1 uncultured Campylobacter sp. | reverse complement strand
ATGATAGAGGGCGTAAACGAACTCATCAAATTTATCTACTCACTAAACCCTTACCGCTCGGAGGGGTATGAGTTTTTCTTCGGCAAGCCGTACGAAAAAGCGCCGCAAAGCCCGTATAAACGCTACAATATGTTCCTGCGCTGGATGGTGCGAGATGGCGACATAGACCTAGGACTCTTTAAAAGCCTGCCAAAAAGCAAGCTCCTCATGCCTCTTGACGTGCATACACACCGAGTTTCGCTAAATTTGGGCTTAATCTCTCGCAAAAGCTATGATTTTAGGGCCGTGCGCGAGCTAACGGACAGGCTTTGCGAATTTGACCCCGCAGATCCGATCAAATACGACTTCGCACTCTACCGTATCGGCCAAAGCGGCGAGCTGGCGCAAATTTTAAGCGAGATAAAGTAAATTTGACTGGTTTTTCTCGCGCGAAACGGAGGCAAATTTAAGCCCTCGCGGCGCATTAAATTTAAGAAAATTTAAAGCCTAAATTAATCAAATTTAGGCTATAGTTACCTTGCAATTACATTTTAAGGAGAAAAAATGAAAAAAATCGTTTTAGCTAGCGCGGCTCTAGGCTGTATGCTTGCTACTAGCGCTCTTGCGCACGAGGAAAAAGCCTTTGATCCAAAGGCAGGCAAGCACCTAGTCGTCACTATGGAACAACTAAGCGAAAAAGGCAACACTGTCGTTGGCGAGGTGGTAGCGGTCGAGACTAACTACGGCGTGGCGTTATTCCCGAATCTTAAAGGCCTTGAGGGCGGCGCGCACGGATTTCACGTGCATCAAAACGCCGACTGCGGCGCGAATGAAAAAGGTCTAGGTATGAAAGCGGGCGGTCACTGGGACCCAAGCGACACCAAAAAACACTCGTTTGCATGGGACGACAACGGTCACAAGGGCGATTTGCCTGCGCTTTTTGTGGATGCCGAGGGTAACGCGGTTTATCCGGTCCTAGCTCCGAAAATAAAAACAATCGACGAGCTAAAAGGCCACTCGCTAATGATCCACGTCGGCGGCGATAACCACAGCGACCATCCAAAGCCTCTTGGCGGCGGCGGCGCTAGAATGGTTTGCGGCGTTATAAAATAATCCCGCATTCGCCGATTTGCCGCGCTCGGCGGTCGGCGAACTTCTTTTTTCTTGCTCGGTCACTTTAAATTTGGCGTTTCGTATATTTTAAAACCCGCATCTTGAAAAAGCAAAATCTCGATAATTTTTCTAAAATATCCAAATTTTATCCGCGCGGTTTCGCAAACTAAATTTTAAAAACTATATCAAATTTGCCGCCGTTAAACAGAACTCAAATTTGCAAAATTTGTCTAAAACTTCAAAAAATCGCCAAGCGTGCCCGCAAAATTTACAAAATGCGCCGCAACCTAAACCGTTAAATTTAACCTCGCTCGGCAAAATTTACTCGCAGTTTCGTTAAATTTTAACCGCGGTAAAACAAAAGGCCGAGTTTTTATAAATTTTTAATTTTTTCGTAGTATGATTTTGCTTTTTAAAGGGGCGAAAATGGACTTTGACTTCGGCGTTACGGCGTATTTGATATTTTTCGCGGCGGCTTTTGCGGCGGGTTTTGTAGATGCGATCGCGGGCGGCGGCGGACTGATCGCGCTGCCGACCATTATGGCGATGGGCGTACCGCCCCACGTGGCGCTAGCTACAAACAAGCTTCAAGGTACTTTCGGTAGCTTCACCGCGGCGCTAAATTTCGCGCGAAAAGGCATGATAAATTTTCGCGAAGTATTTATCGGCATCGTTTTTACCTTTATCGGCGCGTGCGTCGGCACGGTACTTATACTGTTTTTGAGCGCCGAGTTTTTGCGCATTATTATCCCGTTTTGTTTGATAGCGATTTTCATCTATACGCTTTTGATGCCAAAGGTCGGCGACGAGGACAGGGCTGCACGCATGAACGCACAGGCATTTTACGTGATATTTGGCCTAATTTTAGGCTTTTACGACGGATTTTTCGGGCCTGGAGCGGGCAGTTTTTGGACGTTTGCGATGGTTGCGCTCATCGGGCTAAATATGAAAAAATCCGTCGCGCATACGAAAATCCTAAATTTTACCAGCAACATCGTCTCTCTAGCCGTTTTTATCGCTGGCGGACAGATACTTTGGACGGTTGGGCTTTTGATGGGCGCCGGGCAGATTTTGGGCGCGTATTTTGGTTCAAATATGGTCATGAAAAAGGACGTTAAATTTATTAGAATCGTGTTTCTAGCCGTCGTAGGCGCGACGATACTAAAGCTCGTTTACGATAGATTTTTTTCGTGAATGTGAGTTTTTAAAAAACGGCGACGAAATTTGAGCCAAATTTTACAAAAAAGTTAAAGTTTGGGCGAAATTTAGGGCAAACTTAAAAAACTTTTAACGTTTATTTAGATAAAATTGCGTCTAAAATTTATAAATTCAAGGTTAATCCATGCAAGAAAATTTGTTTTTATTTACGGGTTGGATCGCTTCTTTTTTTACGGCTAACGACCATGTTATTCATGCGGTAAATTACGCCGGACATCTTGTTTTGGTTGCGATTATCGTGCTTATCGTGGCAAAATTTGCAACTAAAAATTTGCAACTCGTGCCTCGCGGAACGCAAAATATCCTAGAAGCGTATTTGGAGGGCGTCGTATCTATGGGCAAGGACGTGCTAGGTAGCGA
>CAUPYN010000264.1:0-2675 GCA_963515575.1 uncultured Campylobacter sp. | reverse complement strand
ATTTCTTTCTATCCTCGGCGACGTCGATCGTGCGCGCGCTGGTGCCGATGATTTTCGCGCCCGCTATGCTTAGGCGTTTAGCGAATTTAATATCTAAAAAGCTGATATCTCAAGATCTTAAAACCTTAAATACTCGACTTACATCGTCATTTTTGCTTAAGCTAAGTCTTACGATACTATTTTCCAGCGCAATGAGTGCATGAGGAATGTTTGGATCAAGTGTAACCATATCAAGCGCATTCATTGTCGCAGAATCCTCACCGACGCTAAAGTCTATTTTTCCGCTTAAAACTTGAACCATTATCGCTCCAGGCGCCTTATGCTCTTTCATTTCGGCGCCTTTTTCTAAATTTATACGTATCTCCTTGCTGTGCGGACCATCAAAAAGCTTAGCAATGGTAACACCGTCAAATATACTATTTTGCCATACTATTTTTTCCACTTACAACCTTTATTATAAAATAATAACAGCATTGTAACTCTAAATTTAGACAAAAGGATTGATTTTAATTAAGCGATTTTTGAAATTTAAGAAAAATATACAGATGGGCAAAAGCCTAAAACTAGACTTTTGCAAGGAGTAAAATTATTTTTTAAGCTCTTTAATGCGAGCGGCTTTACCGCGTCTATCGCGTAGATAAAATAGCTTAGCGCGGCGCACACGACCTTGTCTTAGAACGGTTATACTCTCTAGGCTCTCGCTATAGATAGGGAAAATTCTCTCTACGCCTACGCTGTTTGCGCCGATCTTTCTAATAATAAATGTTTCGCCTGTTCCGCTACCGCGTCTTGCTATGCAGATACCTTCAAAATTTTGAATTCTAGTTTTATCGCCTTCTTTAATGCGAATAGCTATACGCAAAGTATCTCCAGCGCGGAAATCAGGCACAGACTTTTGAGCTATTTGAGTTTGTTCAAACGCCTCAATATACTTATTTCTCATGTTTTTTCCTTAGTCGGCGGCTCAAATTTTCGGTATAAATCCGGACGAAAAAACCTAGTTTTTAAGAACGCCATATTATTTTTCAAAGCTCTGATTCTAGCATGGTCTCCCTTTAAAAACGCTGAAACCACACCAGAACCTTTGTAATCACTGGGTTTTGTAAAAGACGGAGCCTCAAGCAAATCGCCTTCAAAACTTTCAACTTCAAGACTTTGATTATTTCCTAAAACGCCGTCGATATTGCGAGAAATCGCATCGGTAATGCAAAGCGCGCCCAGCTCCCCTCCAGTTATCACAAAATCGCCTATGCAAAAGATCTCGTCTGCATATTTTTCTATTATGCGTTCGTCTATACCTTCATATCTACCGCAAACCAAGCAAATGTGTTCTTTTTTGGCTAGGCGCCTAGCATCGTTTTGAGTAAATTTTTTCCCGGCAGGCGCTAGAAAAATGGTATGGATTCTTGGCTCATTTTTTAATAAAAAATTTAAAGTATCATCAAGAGGCTGACACGTCATGAGTAAACCCGCACCACCACCAACCATATAATCATCTACCTTTTTATGTTTATCAGTGCTAAAATCTCGAGGATTTAAAAAATTAATCAAGATAAGATTCTCTTTTACGGCACGGCCTAAAATACTATCTTCAAAATAGGGTCGCACAAGGCTTTCAAAAAGCGTAACAAAGGTAAATTTCATCAGGAATTTTCTAAAATCAAGATAGCATTCTTGGTATAGATTTTTTTATTTTCTACATCGACTTTTTCTACATAAATGTCGATGTATGGAATATAAAAACTTTTTTCCAACCCTTTGGTGATTAAATTTTCATCGGTTTTTACCAGAAATAGATGATTTGCCCCGACTGCATCTATATCCTCTACCTCGCCCAGCCTTTGGTTATTCTCGTAAATTTCGCAACCGATGATATCAAAATAGAAAAATTCGCCTTTTTTTAGTTTACAATTTTTTCTAGTTTCTTCTTTTGTAGTGTAAATTATTTTGTTCGTGAGAGTTTTTGCACTATCTACATCCTCAAAACCATAAAAAACAATCGTATCATTTGCGCAGTTGTAGTTCTTGACGATCAGTTTACTGCCGTCCGTATCATAAAAAACGGTATTTTTCTTAAACTGATCAGGGAAATCACCTCTATTGTGAAGCCTGACAAAACCTTTTAGTCCTACGGTTTTTCCAAGTAACGCGACTTCTACAAATTCACTCAAGGTGTTTTACCGTAACGCGGTATGAAGTAGTATCTTTAGCTTTATAGCCGACAATAACGGTTTTTATCGCATTTATTGTTCTGCCGTCTTTACCGATTAGTTTACCGGTATCAACCTTGTCGGCATATATTACTAGTTCGGTAAAATCATCGTCAAGCTTAACTCGTTCAAGTTTCACTTTTTCCGGGAAATCGGCGATGAGTTTAGCGTATTCAAGTAAAAAATTTTCTACCATTTTTTAAATTATTTGCTAGTTATTTTTGCAACCCTATCGCTAAGTTTTGCACCGACGCCTTTCCAATAAACCAAGCGCTCAGCGTCAAATTTTACTACCTCAGGCTCAATCATAGGATTGTAGTAGCCGATCGACTCTATCCAGCCGCCGTCTCTTCTTTTTCTGCTATCCGTTACGACTATACGATAAAAAGGTTTTTTCTTGCGTCCCATTCTCGTTAGTCTTACTACTGTTGCCATTATATTTCTCCTTTTGTTTTTTTAAATAGG
>CAUPYN010000263.1:0-2683 GCA_963515575.1 uncultured Campylobacter sp. | reverse complement strand
AAATAGCCCTAGCGCGGCTAGCTTTAGCGTGGCCGGAAAATAGTGCACCATATCATCGCTAACAGCCCTGCCGGTGATGTATGACGCGCCGAAATTTAGGCTCGAGGCGTCTTTTAGCCAAACCGCGTACTGCTCAAAAATCGGCTTATCTAGGTTAAGCTGCGCTCTAGCATGAGCCAAAGCCGCATCCGTAGGCGCGATACCCGAGGCGTTTAGATAGCTCATAGCCGCGTCCGTGCCGTTTAGCCGCAGTAGCGCAAATATCAAAACGCTAACCGCAAACATGACGGGAATAAGCAAAAGCAGACGTTTAACGATAAATTTAAGCATATTTAAGCTCTAAATAATATGCAAATAAGCGCGGCGCAAGAGGTAAATTTAACTCCGTGCCGCGCAAAAATAGCCCAAAAACGACTCGAAAAAAACAAAAACGAGCAAAAGACGATTACCGTAAAGAAGCGATTTACGCATTATTTTGCAGCGTCCAGGCTCATCTTTTCAAACGGTATGCGGTCTTTTAAGGCATCAAATTCCACGCCTTTTACGCGCTTGTTCCAAAGCGCCTTGGTCGTCTCGTAAACGATAGGAATGTACACCGCGCTCTCGTGCAGGCGCGTTAAAACGTCGCGGGTTAGATCGCGTCTTTCTTTTGCGTCCAGGCTAAGCGTTTTCTCGTCGATTTGCGCTTTACCTGTTAGTCCTAGCTGAGCTTGATAATCAGCGTGCGCGGGCAGTCTCATCGAAGCTAAAAAAGCCTGAGGATCGTAAGGCGCGCCCCAAGTGGAGTTAAATACGGCGCCAAAATCGCCGGTCTTTTGCTTTTTGTAAAAGATAGTCGCCTCGTCGGCTTTTAAATTTAACCTAACGCCGATTTTAGAAAAATTAGCTCTCAAAACCTCTCCTATGGCCTTTTGCACGGCGTTTGAGCCGATATATACGAGCTCTATCTCAAGAGCTTTTCCGTCTTTATATCGCACGCCGTCCTTGCCCGTCGCGTAGCCTGCGGCATCTAGGATTTGATTTGCCTTTTTAACGTCGAAATTATACGCGCTAGCGTTTATGTCGGCGTTTTGAACCGAGGCGTCAAATAAAAAATCAGCCTTTTTCGCCGCGTTAAAAAATATTTTTTGAGCTATAGGCTCTTTGTTTGCGCTAAAATTTAACGCCTTTCTAACAGCTTCGTCGTTCGTAGGAAATTTAGCCGAATTTAATGCGATAACTAGAGTAAAAACCGGCTGAGAAACCGCCCAGCCAAACTCTTTTTTAAGCTCGTTAAAGCTATCTATCGGGATCTGTTCGCCGCCGTATACGAGATCGACCTCTCCCGTTTTTAGCGCGATGATTTTAGTATTTGGCTCAGGTATCACGCGTGCGACTATTTTAGAAATTTTAGGTAGCTCGCCGTAGAATTTATCGTTCCTCACAAAAGTATCGCTAACGCCCCGCTCGGTGGCGACTAATCTCCATGCGCCGGTGCCTACGGGTTCTTTTACGCCGTCTTTCGTGCCGCCGTCCTTCATCGCGCTTGGAGCGATAAATCTAAACGGACGTATGAGACTAAGCTCGCGCAGAGTCGGTTCGTAGGCGTTTTTTAGGCTTAGTTTTACTTCAAATTCTCCCGCTATCTCGCAACCGTCTATCAGCCTAGCAAGCTCCAGCCACTCATGGCGCTTGCGGTTAGCTAAAACGGCGTCGAAATTTGCTTTTACCGCGGCTGCGTTAAATTTTTCGCCGTTTGAAAAAACGACGTCTCGGCGCAGCTCAAACGTATAAATTTTGCCGTCGTCGCTTACGCTCCAAGACTTGGCCAGCCAAGGCGAAATTTTGCCTCCGTTTTCAAATTTAACCAGTCCCTCGTAAACCATATCTTGCGCGAACATTTCATTTGGCGAGTATAGATGCGGATTTAGCTCGCCGACGTTTTTAGAAACGGCGAAATTTAGGGTATTATCGTTTGGATTTTGCGCAAAACAAGCTGCAAAAAAGCTGCGGAAACGAGAAGTTTTTTATCATTTTAAAACCTTTTTTTTGAAATCGTAAAATTTCAATATATTACCTTTTTTGATAAAAAGTAATACACAATGCTTTTTTGTACTATCTATTGCTATTATATAAATTTTAGTATGAATTGTCAAGGAAATTTTAAGCTATAAGTCTGAATTTTAGCGGTATCGCTAGAAGCCAAAGTATGAAATTTAAAGCCGTTTTGCGAAAGAGGTCGCTTTACCGACTGCATCCTTAAGCAATAAAAATCAAGGCGACTAAATTTGCCGCCTTGAATTGCTAGTCGGTTTTGTTAAAATTAAATCATAAATTTAACGCCGCCCAAAAAATTAAACTAAATTTTACTTATAGTTATATTTTCTCCGTTTGCACCGATTACGATTTCATCTCCGCTTTCAAGCTCGTCGCGCAGGATCATATCGGCTAGCGGGTCTTCCACTAGCTCGTAAAGAGCTCGGCGCAAAGGTCTAGCTCCATAAACGATGTCAAAGCCCGCTCCCGCGATAAATTTCTTCGCCTCTTCGCTTAGGCTCGCCTTGATACCGCGATTTTGCAGCGTTTTTTCAAGCTCTTTAAACATTATATCTACGATTTTTATTAGCCCGTCTTCATCAAGCGGGTTAAAGTTTATCGTTTCTTAGAGTCGGTTTATTAACTCGGGTTTAAAGTAGTTTTTAAG
>CAUPYN010000262.1:0-2693 GCA_963515575.1 uncultured Campylobacter sp. | reverse complement strand
ATCAAGGGCTAGAAAAAGAGCTAGAAGCGTTAGATCTAAAAAATAAATACACGAAAGAAAAACACCCGCTGGAAATGGCGCAGCTAAGAGCGCAAAACGATCTCACGGCTGCGCAGATAGAAAAAATCAAGGCCGAGCAAAAGCTGGCCGAAGAGCAACACAAGGCCATCGAGCGGCAGGTTAAAGACAACCGCGTAATCAAGGCTACTTCGATTTTGGGCGATTTTTTACAAAACCTCGCCCAGCGCGATCTGATCCCTCCGGCGTCGATGAACGAGCATTTTTTCAATCTGCTCGCAGCTATCACCAAAGGCGACGGCATCGCGGCAAAAGCGATAGCGGACTACGAAATCAAAAAAGGCAAATAAAAAGTAGAAATTTAAGTATAACGCCGGAGGTAACATATCGCCTGAAGCCCCTTGCGGGGCTGGTTTTAATAAACCTTTGTAATCATTAGGCAAATTAATGCTATAATTACAATCAGGCGCTTGATGAGCATCTAATCTCACCTCCTCTCAGAGGTAAAACTAAAAGCCGAAGGCCTCACCCTCCGGCTTTGACCTCTAATCAAATTATACATAAATTTTCTTAATCCAAAAAAATAGCATTTCGGCAAAGAAATACGCCCTCGCCGCAAGCATCGGCTTTGCCGAGGAGAACAACGGGTCCCCGCCGTAAGGTAGGGCTTCAGAGGGGTGCAGGGGATAAAATCCCCGCCCGCAGGCGGAGCTTGGCTCCGACGAGGAGTAAAAAATAAATACTTATATCGCGTTTAACGACATTTTAAACATTACAAATCCCGAAGATAGCGACGTATTTTCTTTTATGGCAGGCGCCCCGGCGTTTGACTATCTCTTTGCGGGAGGCTCGGCGTATAGCCCGAGCTTCGAGCCTATGCCAAATCTCGCCTCGCTTTTCATCTCTCAGAGCTATTCTCTCACGCTTTCGATTCTCGACCTTAATGAAGATTACGCCGAGCTGGCACTACTGCCTATGCAAATTTTGATATTTCGCGAGTGGAGTAAAAGAGCTAGGGACGAGGCGGCGGAAGCGGCCGGCGAAGAGATAGAGGATGCGGTAAGCAAGGCGGTAGATAAAGCCAGAGATATACTGCGCGAGAGAGACAAAGACTTCGCAAGCGCGGAAGGCAGGACGATAGGACGAAGCGGAGCGGTAAGCGGGGAGTTCTTAAGAGAGCTGGCAGAAGAGAGGAAAAAGGGTGCGTTAAGAGCGGCGCTGCAAGGATACGCTATGAACAAGTGGGGGCCGCTAGGAGCTATCGCGGCGGGCTGGGCGTACGACGGGCAAATAAGCGTAGCCACGATCCACGACGTAGTGACCGCAAGCCTAAAAAAAGAGATGGTAAGCCTAGGCGTGCAGACGCTATCAAAGGCGTTTGGCATAACCTCGGCTTTCGGTACGATAGCCATAGGCTTTGCGCTAAATAGCCTTTTTACGGAAACGTTTGAGGTGATGAGTGGGCTCGATAACCATTTCGGCTTCGGTGGCGATTTGGCGGGATTTACGAGCAGGGGAGAACCGATGTATGAGCAAAAGATAGGGTTTTTAGACGGCGTAAAAAGGGCGCTTGGTTTTGATATAGGCAGGATCGAGCTAGAAAATCAGTATGGCCAAACGGTGGGCTACGAGTGGAGAGGCAAGAAATTTGAATACGCGCATCCGATAGATAAATTTAGCGACTACCTAAACACGCCTGCAAGAGACATGGGGCTAACGCGCGCAAATAGATTTATGGATGCGGGCAGCATAATGTCAAGAATGAATCAAAACTACAGCCGCTCTCAGATAGAAACTGCGCTAGAAAAGAGCACATTTGGTTCCGTGGCGGGTTTTAAGCCCGACGGCTTTTCGCCGTTTGGAAGGCAGCTATACTCCGCAGCCTTTGACGACATCATGGATGCAGTGGAGACTGCTATAACCAAAATGCAATACGGCGCCGCAAGCTCGCGAACCGTAGGAGTAAATAAAAGTACGTTTGAAGGATTTGCCGGGTCTAGATTCGGGCAGACGGCATACGAATATCACGGATACTCAAGGTGGGGTAAGACGCTTGGAATGCAGAAATTTAAAGAGGACTACGAGCGCGGGTTTTTCGGTAATTACGGCAACAAAGATTCGCGCGGCGGAATCAACGGCACCGGAGCGCACAGCAGAGGCGGCGCAATGGCGGCCGAGGCAGCCGATAATGCCGGCAAAAGCGGCAGCGTAAGCTCGGCAATGAACTCGGGTCGCGCAAACAGCTCAGGCAACCGTAGGGGCGGCAACATCGGCGGCACGACCGGGTATGGCAAAACGAGCCGCGGAGAGAAAAGTAGGGAAAGACAAGCCGAGAGAAACTCCGGCGGCAACAAGAGCGGTAAGAAATAATATACGAAATTTAGGACGGTAAAGAGTAATAATAAGATAAAAATTTAAAAAGGAGAAAATATGTGGGATTGGTGGAAAAATCTTTCAGACGGGATTAAAAACAACGCCGACGGCTTGCAGGCTGCAGGCGCGCTAGTGGGCGGCTTAGGCAGCGCATATAGCGCCTACAAACAAGGCAAAGCCGCGGATAAAACCTATAAACTAAACCTTGATCTACTCAAAGAAGAGAAGCGCCGCCGAAATCAGGCGCAGCAGAATTTGGAGCAGGGGTGGATAAGCGCGATGAGTAAGAGAAAGGACGAGGA
>CAUPYN010000261.1:0-2705 GCA_963515575.1 uncultured Campylobacter sp. | reverse complement strand
GCTGTGAATTTGACGCTAAATTTTGCGTTAATTTAAAGTCAAATCTGGCGCCGAGACAGACGGCAAAATTTAAAAAGGCACAAAAGGAGGCAAAATGCTTGATGAGATTTTAGACGACGAAAAATTTTCGGCGATGATGAAACGCCACGTTTTTGAGTGCGTGGAGTATATGCTAAAAAACGACCGCGCGTTTTCGGCGATGGCTAACCTTGATCTAGTCAAATTTGACCCCGAGCTGCCGGAGTATATTAGCAGCACTTTTACAGCTCCCGTTATCGTCTTTACGCTTGCAGGCTATACTTTTAGCAGCGCCAAACTCACGCCGGAGGAGCTAAGCTTTGAGGCCGGCTTCGGTAAGGAAAATTTTGCCAGCGTCGTTAGCTTTCCGCTTGGAGCTATCGTTCAAATTTTAGTAGAAAATAGCCCGATTTTAGTAAATTTTTCCGTATATAAAACTCAAAAAAGCCAGCTCGAAAAATCAATGTCGGCGCTAATGTCAAACCCGAATAATAAAGATTTATTTAAAAAGTGAGCAAATTTTATCCGCCGTTTTACTCGCGCTATTTTTTGTAGGTTTACTTTTACACGCTTTTCCTTTATTGGGCCGGGCGATATCGGTTTTGCCCAGATAGGCGGCTTTATAGCGCTCGCTACGCTTTGAGTATGCATTTTGACGGGCACGGATTTTGTCTTAAATTTACTAAATTGACTTGAGCAAAATCTTATCCTATTTGCAGCTGCCTACCAACAACAATCCTCTTACTTCTTAATACAAAAAAGTTGATTTATAATTTTTAAACTAAATTCCATTTTTTAATCAAACTATAAACGAATATTTATTATCATTTCGCATTTTATAGCAAATGAATATCAAAATTATCGTTAATAAGGATAGAAAATGAACCGTCTTAAATTCTCTCTTGCCGCTTTGCTTATTTTGTCGAATTTAAATGCAAAAGAGGCTGAAGTCGAGCTAAAAGAAGTAACGGTTAGCGGCGAAGCGGAGGCGCAAAGCGATCCGCTGCAAAAAAAGGTAGGCCAAAACGTAAAAAACGCCAAAGAACTAACCAAAACGCAGGTTTCTGATAACAAAGACCTAGTGCGATACGAAACGGGCGTAACAACCGTGGAGGCTGGGCGTTTCGGTCAGAGCGGCTACGCGATAAGAGGCGTGGAAGAAAACCGCGTAGCTATCACCGTTGACGGCCTACATCAAGCCCAAACGCTAAGCTCGCAAGGCTTTAAGGAGCTATTTGAAGGATACGGAAACTTTAACAACACCCGCAACGGCGTGGAATTTGAAACGCTAAAACAAGCAACTATTTCAAAAGGCGCAGACTCAGTTCGTACGGGCTCTGGCTCTCTAGGCGGCTCCGTGATGTTTGAAACAAAAGACGCAAGGGATCTTTTGCTAGATAAGGACTATTTTTACGGCTATAAGGGCGGCTACAATACCGCCGATAATCAAACCATGCACTCGCATACCTTAGCCGGTAGGTTTAAGTGGTTTGATATCCTAGCCGTACAAACTAAGCGCAGACACCACGAGACGGAAAACTACGGTTACAAGGGTTATGACGATAGCGTGCTAGGTAGAACCAGAGAAAAGGCCGACCCGTACTATATCAAAAAAACGAGCAGCCTCATCAAGCTAGGTTTCCAGCCTCACGAGGAGCATAGATTTACCTTTATGTCAGATACCTACAAAAACCGATCTCAAGGCAAAGACCTATCATACACGCTTACGCTTTCTAGCAACAGGGACGAGATCATAGATACCGGTCTAAGATACAACGACGATATGATGGATAGGAAAAATCGCGCTTTTGCCTATGAAAATTTTAGCGAAACTCCGTTGTGGGATACAATGAAATTTACATACTCCAACCAAAAAATCAAATCCCGCGCCAGAACCGAGGAGCACTGCCAAGCAGGAGAAAACTGCGCTGAAATTTCAAATCCTATCGGACTTCAGGTTAAAAACAACAAGGTTGTCGATAAGTACGGCGGCGAAGTAACCCTGCAACGAACACAGGAAATCGACCCCCAGTACGGCGGACTAACGTGGGTAAACAGACTCGTAGATAGCCAAGGAGCCGTCCATGATCAGAATAAATTTAGCATCAATCAAAACGTAAGCGACACGTGGCTTGACTGCTCGGTATTTGACTGCTCCAAGCCCAACATCGACGTGCTAAAATACGACTACGCCACCGATCAATACGTCAAATCAACCGTTCCGCTGGATAAAAGCTATACCGACGCAAGCACGGGCAAGACCTTTAAACAAAGCTCGCAGAGCGGATACCTAATCACCCCGTACGGCAAGGGCTACTTAAGCCGCGACTGGAAAGAGCGCGATCTGGATACTAACACCAAGCAGTTTAACCTAGACTTTAACAAATACGCCAAAACGGGCGACCTCGAGCACGATATCGCATACGGACTAAGCTTTGCTAGAACCGAAAAATCCATGACGAACAAGCAAGGCTACGACGCTACGAGCAGCAGGTGGTGGGCGCCTAAGACGCTAGGCACGGATTTTTCGGGTACGCCCTATACGTGCGAAAACGCGCCGCTAACGCTACTTTACGCGCTTTGTCCTAGAACCGAGCCGCTCACGTCTTTTCTAATCCCGGTTAAAACAAAAGAAGGCGCGCTATATCTAAACGACGATATGCTCGTAAACGACTGGCTGGGGATAA
>CAUPYN010000260.1:0-2709 GCA_963515575.1 uncultured Campylobacter sp. | reverse complement strand
TCGTTAGCCCTTATACGATCAGCACCTACGCAAAGAGCAGCGTCTTTGACAAAGAGAGTAAAATTTCACTACCAAAAGGCTATCACGATGTGAGCGTTGATGCCTCAAGCTCGGTCTCAAGCGTGCTTTTAGCAGCTTCTAAAAATTTAGTAGAGTATCCTTATGGATGCGCTGAGCAAAGGATCTCAAGACTGCTTGCGCATTTAAATTTAAAACCAAAAGATGAGCTTGAAAAAAGCGATCAAAAGAGATTTATCGCAAGCGGCATAGATGAGCTAGTCAAGATGCAAAAACCAGACGGCAGCTTTGGCTACTGGAGCGATCTTGGCGAGACAAATGCATTTGCAAGCATCTTTGCAACAGACGTACTTCTTGACCTTGAAGAGGCTGGATATGAGGTAAGTAAAGGTGTCAAACAAAATGCTCTAAATTCGCTCTTAAAATACGCAAATAACGACCTTGAGGCACTTTACGCTCTTTATGTAAGCTCACGTGCAAGTATGGCCGATAGATCAATCTTAAATAAAATTTATGACGACAAAGCCTACAATAAAACAGCACTAAGTAAATACCTAAGGGCGGCAGCTTTAAAGTTAAACGGCCTAAATGACGAAGCAAAGGTCGCGCTAAAAGATATCAAAAACGCTAAAACAAGCGAAGAAAATGCATCTGATTTTAGCTCAAAAGTAAGAGATAACGCCTTTATCTTATACTTGCACGCAAAATACTTTGAGAAAAACGACTACTCAGACGACCTTGCAAATTTCTTAATAGTAAATTTAAATGAGCTAAGCTCAACGCAAGAGCGTGCTTTTGCGCTTAGAGCGCTAAATGCCTACTTTGGCAAAGATAGCGGCGAGAAAAATAATAAATTTAAGCTTAGCTACAACGGAGAAAATAAAGAATTTGACGGCCTTTTAAGCACGTCATTTACTACAAAAAATGGCGAATTTAGCATCACTCCACTAGGCTCAAATAAGCTTTATGCGACTATCTTAAGCTACGCTTACTTACCGCTTGAGATCAAACACAAAATCGAGCCAAAAGAGCTTGATATCTACCGCGTTTTTGTCGATGAAAAAGGCAAAGAGCTGGGTCTTGACAGCCTAAAAGTAAATGACGTCATCTACTCAAAAGTGGTGATAAACTCTAAAACAATGGTTAAAAATGGTGTTATAAACGAGATCGTAAGTAGCTGCTTTGAGCCGATAAATGAAAATTTAAGCAACTTTAGCAAGAGTTTAAAAAATAGCTTGCAAGTTGAGTATAAAAGCGTAAAAGATGACCGCGTGCTAAGCTTTTACACGCTAAGTAGCGACGAAAAAGACGCCGTGCTTTACACACCTTACCGCGTAAGACTTGGCGGTAAATGCTCGCTTGGTGCAGTCACAACTGAAAATATGTATAACGAAAGACAAAACGACTACGACTTAGCCGTGAGAAGCTTTACTGTCAAATAGCCATTTAAACTTCGGGGCGTTTAACCGCCCCAAGCCCATATTTCCCCACTTTTGCAAAGATTTTTTTAAACAAATTTTAGATAACATTAAGCATTTTTTAAACGAAAGAGGATACAAAAGTGGCAGAATTTTACAATGCAAAAGAGATAGAAGATAAATTTTATAAAATTTGGGAAGAACGCGGATATTTCGAAATAGAAGCGAACAAAAACATCCGCAAAGACGGCCGTAAATTTTGCATCATGATGCCGCCTCCAAACGTAACTGGCTCGCTTCATATCGGGCACGCGCTAACCTTTACCCTGCAAGACATAATGACGCGCTACAAAAGAATGGACGGCTACAAAACGCTGTGGCAGCCGGGCCTTGATCACGCCGGTATCGCCACGCAAAACGTCGTTGAAAAGCAGCTCCTAGCCCAAGGCATCAAAAAAGAAGAGCTCGGACGCGAAAAATTCATAGAAAAAGTCTGGGAATGGAAAGAAAAAAGCGGCGGCATGATCGTGCATCAGATGCGAAAACTAGGTATCTCTCCAGCATGGTCGCGCCAAAGATTTACGATGGATGAGGGGCTAAGGATAGCGGTCAAAAAGGCTTTCGTAAATCTCTACGAAAAAGGGCTCATCGTACGCGAAAACTACATGATAAACTGGTGTACGCACGACGGCGCACTTTCTGACATTGAGGTCGAGCACAAGGAAAACAAAGGCAAGCTTTATCATTTGAGATACTACCTTGCGGACGGACAAAATTTAACGGCAAATTTAAACAAACAAGCCGAAGTACCGTGCAATGAATTTGCTGGTTGCAAGAGGGGCGCGAATGAGGCGCAAATTTTAACCCAAAAAGACGAGGCTAATTATCGCGAAGAGAGGCGAGGCGGAGTGGATTTTGACGACGGGAGCGCACCGGTCGTGCATGACCGAGTAGAAATCAGCTCCAACAAAGCATATCAAAGCGAGAATTTGCCGTATATCGTCGTGGCAACGACAAGGCCTGAAACATATTTCGGCGATACGGCGGTAATGGTAAATCCAAACGACGAACGCTATAAAAATTTGATCGGCAAAAAAGTCGTATTGCCGATAATCGGTCGCGAGATCGAGATTATCGCCGACGAACACGTCGATATGGAGTTTGGAACGGGTCTAGTAAAAGTCACGCCGGCGCACGACACCAACGACTACGAGGTCGGCAAAAGACATGATCTAAAGTTTATCACCGTTTTTGACGAAAAAGGCATCCTAAA
>CAUPYN010000259.1:0-2727 GCA_963515575.1 uncultured Campylobacter sp. | reverse complement strand
GAGTGTATTTGTCCATACGTCCGCTAGTAGTCGGCCCCGCAGCGCCTATGACGTCGCCCGGTTTTGCGGGGCTTGGTCCTAGGTAGTAGATCGTCTCGCCGGCTAAATTTACGGGCAATGCCTCGCCGCGAGCCAAAGTCTCGGTTAGCGCCTTGTGTGCGGCGTCGCGAGCTGCGATGATGGTGCCGCTTATTAATACGTTATCGCCGGCTTTTAGGCTTTTTACGACCTCTTTGTCAAACGGCGCGGTTATCTTTTTTACTTCTGACATCTTTTCTCCTTAAATTTCAGCTTCGGCGTGGCGAGCGGCGTGACAGTTGATGTTGATAGCGACAGGTAGGCCCGCGATATGGGTCGGATACCACTCGATGTTTACTTTTACCGCGGTAGTATCGCCGCCTAGTCCTTGCGGTCCGACGCCCGTTTTACAGGCGAGCTCCAGTAGCTCCTCCTCTAGTTTGGCGTATCTAGGATCGGGGTTTTTGCTGTCTGCGGCGCGAGCGGCTGCGTATTTTGCCATTAGCGCGGCCTTATCCATCGTGCCGCCTATGCCTACGCCGATCACCATCGGAGGGCAGGCGTTTGGTCCCGCTAGCTTAACGGTGTCTAAGAATACCTTTTTCACGCCTTCTAGGCCGTCTGCGGGCACTAGCATCTTTAGAGCCGATTTGTTCTCGCTACCAAAGCCCTTTGGAGCCACTTTTATGTGGATTTTGTCGCCCTTTACTATCCTTACGTTTATGACGGCAGGGGTGTTGTTTGTCGTATTTTTGCGATCAAAGATCGGGTCGTTTACGACTGATTTGCGCAGGTAGCCGCCCACGTAGCCGTCTTTTACGCCCTCATTTATCGCGTCTTCCAAAAATCCGCCCTCGATATGCACGTCCTGTCCGATATCGACGAACACGACCGCCATGCCCGTGTCTTGGCAGATCGGCGCGACGTGCTTCTGGGCTAGATCGGCGTTTTGGAGCACCTTGCCTAGGATGTCTTTGCCTATCGGCGAGCTCTCGTTTTCTCTAGCTTTTTCAAAAGCCGCTCTCATATCGGGCGTTACGACGTAACAGGCCTCTTTGCAAAGCTCGCTTACGGTTTTGGAGATTAATTCCGCTTGAACTACTCTCATCTATCCTCCTGTGTTAAATTTGTTTTATAAATTTCAAAATGTAGAATTTAAATTTTATATTTTATTAAATTTCGGGAAGTTTATCAAAATAAGCTAAAAAGTTAGATTAAATTTGCAGATTTTGAGAGAGTCTGAGAGAAAAATCGACTGGAATTTAGCAAGACGAATTTAAATTTATGCTTCGCGTAAATTTGAAAATTTAACCTAGCTAAAACTGACGGCAAACTAACGGCGATCCCGCAAGACTCGGCCAAATGACGATAAATTTAGAGCAAATGCCGCAAACTCAAATTTGACGAAACGGCTTAAATTTGAGCTGATTTACGAACGAAGCGGAGTCTTTCAAATTTAGATCGGTTAAATTTAAGACGCCGCCTCCGCGCCTCAAATTTTAAAAAGCCAAATCCGCCCTCAAATTTAAAAACGAATTTACGCCCCGCTCGCAAAAGCAAGGCGCAATTTTACTCAGTCCTCGTCCTCTTTTTGCTCAAATTTTCTGCGCACCTTGACGCTAGAGATGCTAGCGCCGTCCATCTTGCGCACCTCGTAGTAGCAGTTTTCATCCTCGATCTTGTCTCCCACGACCGGCAAACGCCCGATTAGATTAAAGACGTATCCGCCGATCGTTAGCTCCTCGGTCTCGTCAGCAAAGCTGATCCCCATCAGCTCCTCGACGCTCTCTAGGTCAAAGCGCCCCTGAAACTCGTAGATATTTTCGTTGATTTTTTTGTAGTGCGGGTCGGCGTCATCGTGCTCGTCGTTAAAGTCGCCCAAAATTTCTTCCATTATATCTTCCATCGTGAGCAGACCGGCCGTGCCGCCGTACTCATCCACGACGAGAGCGGCGGAGATTTGCTGCTTGTTCATCATCACGAGGATTTTAGATATCGAGAGATTTTCGGGCACGATGACGAATTTTCGCACGATGCTGTCAAATTCGCGCTTTCTATTGCCCAAATCGATTTGCAAGATATCTCTGATGTGGATCATGCCAAGTATCGCGTCCTTGCTACCGTCGATGTAGGGATAGCGCGTGTACTTGGAGTCAAAGATCACTTTGATGTTTTCTTCGTAGCTTTTTTGCTTGTTTATGCAGACCATATCGCGGCGCGGAGTCATGATCTCTTTAGCCACCGTGTCGGAGAAATCGACCGCTTTTTTGATGATCTCGGTCTCAAAGCTATCTAAAACGCCGCCCTTTAGGCTCTCGCCCACGATGATTTTTATCTCTTCTTCGGAGTGGGCTAGCTCGCTCTCTTTGGCTGGTTTGATGCCCAAAATTTTAAGCGAAACGCCGGCTAGAAAATCAAAAGTCTTGATAAGCGGCGAGAAAACTACCCAAAATACATGTAGCGGACGCGCGATGGCTAGGACTGCTTTTTCTGATTTTGCGATGGCGACGGACTTTGGCACTAGCTCGCCTAGCACCACGTGCATGAGTGTGATCAGCGTAAACGCGATCGCAAACGCGACGGTATGGACTAATATATCGTTTAAATTAAAGTATGTTTTTAGCGGTTCTTCTATCAGCCTAGCTACCGCAGGCTCGCCGATCCAACCAAGAGCTAGCGAGCTTAGCGTGATGCCTAGCTGTGTGGCGG
>CAUPYN010000258.1:0-2730 GCA_963515575.1 uncultured Campylobacter sp. | reverse complement strand
CTTTCTGAAGTACCTTTTTATCGTTCTCGTCCATATACGTATGCTTGTTATCCTGCCGCATACCTACGACGTCCATCAACTTCCAGCCTAAATAAATCCTACAATACCATTTAGACTGCCCGTAGCGTATCTCGCGGTAGTAGCCGAAACGCTCGCGTCCGTCTTTGAGCTTGCAAGTAACGAGGCACTCGGTGCTTTTTGCCCCTTTGTTGTAGGTCGCTAGCGTGTCGCCGATCGCGCGCACGCTGTTTGCGTCTATGTCCTCGACTTTGACGCCAAGATACTTTGCGCTGAAATTTCCTATGCGGTTGCGGTATAGCCAGCATAGTCTAGCCCAATACGTCCTATTCTTGCCGTTTGGGAAATGTTCATTTTTCCAGCCGTCGTCTCCGTTGACCCCATAGTCGGGGTCGTCAAACCACGCCGCCCACTTGGGCAAATTTTCACTTTTTTCGTCGCAGGCTAGCAATGCTATCGGCACGATGAAAAAGTGCAAAATCTCGATAGGAATTTCAACCGCGAAATTACGCGCTACTTGGAAAACCTGCTTAAAATTTAACATAGCTCTACCACTTTCTTATCTTGACCGACGAGCCGAGCGAACTTCTTAGATTGCTTTCGCTTGCGCTATCTATCGACGAACTAACGCCAAATTGAGACAACCCGGAATTTACGTTTAGAAAATTTCCGGCAGATACGGACTTTAACTTTTTAAACGTGACTCCAAAAACATTTGGGAAATTACAAAAAGACCCCGTTCCGGTAATGCTTTCCAAGGACGGCAAGAATATATTATCCCCGGTTCTAAGGTTGTTAAAGCTATTCCCTTCTACCCTTTGCAGTCCATCCATCTTTATAAACCAAGGATGACATCTATTAAAACAGTTTTTTACGTTTTTTATTTTCGGTACTATCAGACGATCAAAAGAGCCCATATCGTTAAAGCAATTTTCCCCCAAACTCTCAAGACTAGGCAACTCTAACTTAACGTATTCTTGCGTTAGATTTCCAAACATAAAGTCGTCGTTAAAGTTATTCGCCCCTATGGAAACTATTTGGGAAAAATCTATTTTGTTTTTATGCCATGCGGGGATTTGAGTTCTTATGTTTGTAGTGAAATTTTCGGGTATTCTTTTCCCCCAAACTATCATTCCGTCGGGTTCTACCCTTGCTACGTCCGGATAAGACTCTTTAGTCTTGCCCCCGAGAAAAAATGCGCCTTTTAACATTATGCGGCCTTTTTAATAAATTGGACGATGACTTTATTATCAAACTGGTTGATAAAATAGGACAAAAAGACGTAGCCTTTACCGTAAGTAGCATCGTCGGGATTAATTATTTGAAAATCGCTCGAAAGACTCGTGACCCCATTGCCGTGGATATATATTAGTCCGCTTTTCCCTCTATTCTGCTCTGCCGTAATATTGGTAGCCGTAAGCTGTCCCGAGATATTTTGGCCGACGAAATTTACGCCCTGCGTAAAATCTATAGTATTGCCTGAAAGATTTTGCGCTACCGTATATCCGTTAAGTTCGCTCTTGCTAGCATAAGAGCTTAGCTGCGATTTTAGGGCGTAGTTTGCCTTTTCCGAGTTATATGTCGCGGCGTCTAGCTTCGCGTTTAGCTCGCTTTTATTTGCTAGATTTGCCGTTTTTGCCGTTATTAGCTCATTTGCTTTTGCCTCGCCTATCTTTGCGTTTAGCTCCTCTTTAGTAGCTAGCCCGCTCACGTCTACGCTGCTCGACGTCTCGCCTTTTTTGGCGTATGTTTCATCTATTTTCTTGCTTGAATACGTCTTGCTTTCGCTCTGCTCGCTATCGTCGATAGGCGTTTTTTGTTTTAGCTCTTCTACTGCACTCGCGAGCTCGCTCACGGCCTCGTTTATTAGTTGTTTTGCCTTTTCCTCGCTTACGCCGGCGCCGCCGTTTTCTTTGATTTTAGCGAGGATCTCTTCAGCCTTGGCCAAAGACTGCTTTAGCGGCTCCAGCCTTTGGGCTACGGCGTTAAATTCGGCTATCTTTGCGTCCATCTCGCCGCTTTTGTTATCAAAGCTGTTTTTAGCCAGCTTTATCTCCACCGAGATTGTTTCCAAGCGGCTCAAATTTAGCTCTTTAACCTTCTCGCTAAGAGCCAAAATTTCCTTACAAATTTGCGTAAATTCTTTTTCGTTTTGCATTTTTTCTCCTTATGTTTTTTGGGCGGCTACGGTCTTATTCTTGCTCTCATCACTCTATCTAGGTCTCTTAGATCGGCTCTGTCGTGATATTTCCCGTTTTGAAAATCCATAAATTTGTATATGAATTTCCTACAACTTAGACTTTTACATTTTGCGCGGTCGGCCATGTAAAAGTCTAAATTATTTAAAAATTCCTCGTCCCAAAGAAAATACGTCCCGACCTCAGAGCCGATCTCGTAGGGCTTGGCGTATCCTTTGGCTCCAAGCGCGCTTTCGAGGTCGCAACTCGCGTCGTCAAAGTTACTCGTTTCGTATTCGCAAAGAGATTCGAGATACAACTTGTTAAATTTAAAACGATCCTTGTCGTCCCCGGCTCTTGCCGCGGCGATACCGTAGCCTAGAGCCGCCAGCAGGCTCTCGTCTTCGTAGTCCATCTCGTCCGTCCCCGCGCGAGGAGGGCGAAATATAGCTAAGAAGTATTATTTTGAGAGATAGTAGTATACGTCTATGTTTCTATCGTCTATCTCGATCTTTTCCAAGACCGTTATAGCCCT
>CAUPYN010000257.1:0-2734 GCA_963515575.1 uncultured Campylobacter sp. | reverse complement strand
ACGCTTCACGCGATGGGCGAGAGCGTGTTTTTGGTGCAGTGTTCCTCCTGCCACGGCATAACCGGCGACGGTATAAACGGCAAGGCCGCAGACCTTTCCAAATGGGGCAGCGAAGAGGGTATATTTGATACGATAATGAACGGCTCAAAAGGCCTTGAGTATCCGATGGGCGAGATGCCTGCGGGTATGGCGGACGAAGAGGGCGCAAAAGCGATCGCGGCCTACATCGCTAAGGAAATTTCGGGTATAAAAAAGACTAAAAACGAAAATTTGGTAGCTAGCGGCAAGGAGCTTTTTGCGACCTGCGCAGCCTGCCACGGTGAGGACGGCAAAGGCATGGAGGGTAACTCTCCCGATCTATCTAAATACGGCACGGCCGAGTTTGTCGAGGACGTGTTGCAGCGCGGTAAAAAGGGCGCTATCGGTACGATGCCTAAATTTAGCGACGGCAGGCTAAACGCCTTGCAGCAAAAAGCCGTCGGCGAGTACGTCATCTCGCTTTCTAAAGGAGAATAAATGGAAAACACGAATCGAAACGTTTTCGGTCTACACGGAGTGACCGGGCTGCTCATCGCGACCGGACTGCTGCTAGCGATCCTGGCGGCACTCACGTACTACGCGATCAAGCTGCAGCAAGAAGTCGCGCAAAAGCCTTACTCGCTAAACGCCTCCGAGTTAAAGATGAAAAGCGCGGATAACGCCAAACAAGTGCGCGTAAAGGAGTAAATATGCAAGCGATTTTGGAGAAATTTATCGTCGCGGGACTCATTGCGGCGGCGGCATTTACGGCGTGGGCGGTGCTAACGCCAAATCACCTTTTTGTAGGATGAAATTTGATAAATCAAGAGGCGCAAACTCGGTCGCCTCTTTTCAAATTTTACGCTTAAATCCTAGCGGCTCGCTTTGTGTTTTGCGCGAAAAAGCGCGACTAGGCCGATGAAGCTTATAAATTCTACTCGCTCAAATTTAACTATCCTTTGCCGCTTTCTTGCGCTCAAATTTTCAAATTTAACCCGCGCCTTTTTTATCTTTTTGCTTTTTATTTTTTACGGCGCGGCGACTTTGCAGGGTTCAAATTTGCCTCGCGAGATAGTTTTAGTAAATCAAAACATCCTAAGCCAGGCCGTGAGCGAGAAAATCGCGGTTTTAGGCGAGGAGCTAGCTAGCAAAAGCGGCGTATTTGCGGGGGTCGCGGTTTATGAGAGCCTAGGGGGCAAAACGCTAAAAGAAGCGGCCGCGCAGCTAAATTTGACCCCGCCTTACGCGCTTTTGATACTTGCCAAAACGGAACATAAGGTGGAAATTTTTGCCGACTCCGAGACGCTTAAGCTTTTTGATAAAGAGAAAATTTTAAGCCCATATCCAAGCTCAGGCTCGATTTTACCGATACTAGCGTCAAAAAACGGTAAAGATATCTTTAATGCCGCCGTGCTAAACGGCTATGCCGATCTTGCCGAGCAAATCGCCGCAAGCAAAGGCGTGAGCTTGCAAAACGCTATCGGTAGCCAAAACCGCCGCACGCTTGATGCGTTTAGGATTTTTATCTACGGCTCTATCGCTCTCATCGTTTGCGTCGCCGCATTTAGAAAATTTAGGAGGAAAAATGGCTAAAAACTACTGGCCTCACGCTATCGTCGGCTCGCTTATTTTGATAGTCGCCTCCTGCGTAGCGACCATCATTCTGGCCGTCAAAAACCCCGTGGAGATGGACGAGTTTTACTTTGAGCGCTACCAAAACGTCGATGAAAATATAAACGAGATCGAGGCTAGCCAGCGCAGATTTGACGCCAAGTACGCTCTTAAATTTGAGCCCGAATTTGACGGGCTAAACGGATATTTTAAGATTGCGGTCGAACCCAAAAACGGCTCGGTAGCGCCGAATTTTACTCACGAGATTTTACTGACCAGGCCCGCGACGAACGAGCAAAATCAAAATTTAGACGCCAAATTTGACGGGCAAATTTTAAAAACGCAGCCCGTAACGCTCCCAAAAAAAGGCAGATGGCAAATTTTGCTAAAAATCTCCGACGCAAACGACACTGGCTTTTATAAATTTAACTTCGAAACGCGCTAGTTTTCTTTGATTTTCAGCCGCTCTGGGCTATCATTTCGCCAAAAAACAAAGAGCTTCTATGCAAAATTTAGACAAACTTTATATCTTTACCAACTCGCGAAAGATTCGCGAATTTAACGCGAAATTTCAAAACGAACTCGTGCCAAAGGCTATGACGATAGCGCAGTTTGAGCAAAAAGCCGTGTTGGTGCCGGGGCGCTTTGAGGCGGACGAGGCGTACGCGCTGGTGCTGATGCAGCGAGCCTGCGCGAGCGTGAGAGAGGCCTCCGAGCGGCTGCGCATCCCGTCCGAGTTTTTCGCGTTTTTGAAAAATAACGACTATCTTTTTAGCTTTTTTAAGGAGCTAGCCATCAGCAAAAAGAGCGTGGCGGATCTAAAATTTAGCGACATTTACGCCGATTACGAGGAACATTTGGGCATCCTTGAGGCGGTGCTCGTGCGCTATAAGGAGCTGCTCGCGGCCGAAAATCTATACGACGGCATCGCGCTACCTGAGATTTACGAGCTAAACGGCGGGTTCGTCAAGGAATTTGGTGAGATTTATCTTGAAGTAGACGGCTTTTTGAGCGAATTTGAGTGGGGGCTGTTTGGCGAGATCGCAAAGCTAACGACGCTAAAAATCATCTTTCAAACCAGCAAATTTAACAAAAAACTTATCTC
>CAUPYN010000256.1:0-2748 GCA_963515575.1 uncultured Campylobacter sp. | reverse complement strand
TGCAACTAGCATTCTAATTTTCCTCTTTTAGGTATTGATTTTATGCACTTAAATTTACTATTATGTAGTCAGAGACTTTAAAATAAGAGGAGGGCAATATGACAGAACAAGAGATGTGGCGAGAGTATGACGAGTATTCTTTTTGATAAAAGCAAAATCTAGCGATGATTTTGTGTGGAATGCCATCTTTACTAAATACAGCCGTACGGATATGGCAAAGGATTTTTATAGACAAGCCGTAAAGGCGCTAAATAATCCCTATGACGTAATTGGTGAAGTAAAATTTATATTCTAGCATCTAGATCAAGATTTTGGCTTTGATACCGAGTTTGTGCAGGAGATACGGCAGATGGTACTAAACGTAGAGATGACGCCGTATGAATATCAAGAAGTGTCTAAAATACTAAAGAGCGATCCTATCAAGTCAACCTCGTAGACTATCCTTAGCCTAAAGAAACTACAAATATCGATCATAAAAATACAAAAATAGAGTGCAAAAGGTCAATTAACAGCCCTTTTGCCTCACAAGTAAATTTAAGATATTTCCTTCACGTAATCATAAAATTTCCTAACGATCCTTGGATGCTTGATCTTTTTTATAGCCTGGGCTTCTATCTGTCTTACGCGCTCTCTAGTTACTCCGCCTAGCACTAGTCCGGTTTCTTCTAGAGTATACGGACCGCCCGCTCCGGTGTTTCCGCCTTTTAGGCCCGCTAGTCTAGATGCCTCATGGATAGCTTTAGCTTGGAGGGAGTTTATAATACCGGATAAATCGTTTTTGATATTTTTTAGCTTAAACGCATCCTCGGTAGAAATATCGGCGGCATTCACCATAAATTTGACCTTTTCTCGTAGTTCCTCGGCGACTTCAAGCATTTCTTTTATTTGGGTTAAATTTTGCATATTATCTCCTTTGTAGATTGCGGCTAGCATAGGTTGATTTATAAAGGTATTTTACCGAGCAAAAAGGACATATTTACGTCCAAACTGATATAATCTAGCCAAAAAAGGCAAAACAGTGAATGCGAATCATCATAAATCTCGCGAAGAGCTTGATCTCATTAAGCATTACGCCAAGGCTTGGACGCTTTTGCAAAGATACGACGATAAAACTCTATGTATATATACAAATCTTGCAGGTGAAAATTTTACCCTAGGCTACGATGAAGCCATGCTAGCCATCGACGAATTTAAAAAAGAACTGATCCAAAAGGGCGAAGCATCGCAAATTTTCGCAACTCAAAAGGCGGGAGAATTTGAAGGGATACTAAAAAATATCTATCAGACCTTCGGCGGTTGCGAGCTACTACCCACAGCACAAGAAAAGGCGGCAAATTTGATCTACTATATCATCAAAGACCACCCATTTAACGACGGCAATAAACGAATCGGAGCTTTTATGTTTATTTTATTTCTATCAAAAAGCGGGCTTCTTTATAAAAATAACGGCGAACCCAAAATCAACGATAACGCGCTTGCCGCTCTTGCGCTGCTCATAGCTCAAAGCGATCCGAATCAAAAAGATATGATAGTAAATTTAACGACGAATTTACTAAGCGACTAACGATCTTCAATATTTTTTAGTCTACGCTTATTTTACACAATATATAGCAGGTAGCCCTCTAGTGTAAACCTTACCTTAGGATGTAGCCCCGGCAAATATTGTCTGTTTTAATACTAAGCCTACTTAAATCACTTGAACATCTTAAATCAAAACCAAATAAAAAGCTACAATCTATTTTTATTTAAGACATCCGAGCTCCGATAACTATAAAAATCAGCCATTTGATCTCACGAAAATTATGCTGATTTTTATAATGACCGTCAGGTTATTTGCCTGTCTGGTTAAGACCTTACAGCACTATCGTGAAACGATGGTGCTAAGTAAGTTTTAGCACCATAGGAGCTAAAACTTACTTTTTTGAGAGACATGTGCATATGATATGCGTCGCTTACTTGTATCGCTGAAGCAAAAATTGATTTAGGTTTTCTTAAATAAAAATAATATTTTAAGATTAGTTTCTATGCAATCGGTTCTTAAACCTACAAGGACATTTTTCTTTGATTTTTGCTGCATGGTTTCGGTGGTAAAAATAAAAATAGACTAAGCTATAATGTAAGATCCTCTACAAAAACCTTGTTTTTAATCATTGAAAATCATTATATATTTCTGTATAATTGCCCGTTAATAATTTTTAAAGGAGTTTAAATGCAGGGTAAAATCGTGCTTAGTCTCGCTTTGGTCAGTGTTTTGGCTGCCGCGCAAAACGAAGTAGAGCTAAAATCGCTAGAAGGCGTAACCGTCACGGCGCAAAGATCGTCTCAAAGCGTAGACGAGATAAGCAAAAGCGTCTCGGTAGTAGATAAAGAGGCCATAGAAAGAAAGCTCGGCAAAAGCGTACCCGAGCTAATCAGCGAGGCGCCGGGAGTTTCAATCGTAAACGAAGGCATGGACTCGGGTACCGTAAACGTGCGAGGTTTTAGCTCGTCTGATTACCGCGTGCCGATGTTCGTAGACGGGCTTAGATTTAGAGGCAGGCCGGCGTTTGAGTACTCGATATTTATGCCCGATCAAATCGAAAGGATAGAGATAATAAGAGGTCCCGCTAGCACGCTTTACGGCACGGATGCCTTTGGCGGCATAGTAAATTTAGTCACCAAAAGAGCTAGCGGGGACGTGCACGGCGACTGGGCGCTATCTGATACGTATCTAAGCACTCAGTATCAAAGCGCAAACAAAGGCGTACA
>CAUPYN010000255.1:0-2773 GCA_963515575.1 uncultured Campylobacter sp. | reverse complement strand
CACGCGAGGAGAGATTTAAGCTAGAGCAAAAGGTAAGAGACGGCATCGACGTCAAGCGTGAGAGCGAGATAAACGAGCAGGCAAATTTTAAAAAACTTGCGCAAAGATGGCTTGAAATAAAAACCGCTAGCATAGATCCAAACACCATATATACTTGAGATATATCTATTCATTTTTTGAAGATAGAATCGTTGTAAAACTATTTTTCAGATTAAAGTAAGCGTAAAACTACAATTTTTACTTTAATTTCTAACGTAAATTTATTCCTTTAAGCTGTCTTTTGAAAGTATTTAAAGTTTGATTGATTTTTCTATCCTAAACACCTGATCACTCATGCTCTCATAGTTTTTATCCAACTACTAACCAGCGACAGTATAGCTACTTTGTTGCACGCTAGACCAACTCGCTCTACTCTATTTGGGTCGCATTGCTGATTTCGCATGAACGCCACATTATCAAAACGTCTTTTTTGGTTTATACAAGGGATTTTTAATAATAGTTGTGCATAATATACAATATAAGGTTTGAAAAAATGAGCAAAAAAGATAAGCTATTAAAAGAGCTTGAAAATAATCCAACAAACGTAAGATTTGAGATACCAGAAAAACTTTTGCTGGATAATGGATTTGAGTTAAAAAGCGTCAAAGGATCTCATCATAGTTTTTCAAACGGCAAGTTACTAATCGCTCTACCGTATCATAAGCCTATGAAATTTTTTTACGTAAAAGCGGTTTTAAAAGCTACTAAAGGAGAGTAAAATGAAAAAAGATCTAGATTATTACTTAAATTTACCATATAAAATAGAGTTAAAAAAATCTCGTAAAGCGAAGGCTGGGGATGGGGCGCGTTTATGCCTGAATTAACAGCACGGCATTTTTCTATGGCGACGGAGAGAGTAAAAATGAAGCCTTAGATGAGCTTGACGTAGCATTTAGGGCTGCCTTAGAAACTTTGATCGAAAGCGGTGCGATGATCCCGGAGCCGGTGAGTGAGGAAAACGCGTGCGAGTAAACGTAAATTTACCTAAATCCCTGCTTGATGCGATCGATAAGGTGAGCTCAAATCGCTCTAAATTTCTAACTGATGCGGCAAATTTAAAACTAGCAGGCTTTAAATTCAGCCTTTTAAGCGTATTATTTGTAAATTTTAGACTCTTTGAGCTCTTTTAGCGTCTCTTCTATTTCGTAGTTTAGCGCGCTTTGCGTTTCGTCGCTTAAATTTACGCGCATTTTTATTTTATTGGGGAGGTTATAAAGCCTATTTGATAGCGTCGAGGCTATATCGCTAAGATCTTTTTCAAGCTTGAAAATAGGCACTACTTCGCCCTTTTTTTCGGCCAAAATTAGCTTTTTTATCTCGGCGTCGGCAAATTCCTTCTGCGCTCTAGCTTCGGTTAGCCCGTAGGTGCTCGTAGCGTTTGCTATTTTATACTCGATATAGCTTTGGACGCACTCTTTTAGATCCCATTTATTGCGCCCGATCTTGGTTATCACGCCCTCGTTTTCCAGATCTTGGATACGCCGCTGAGTAAGAGATATAATATCGCTTAGCTCTTTAGTCGTCACGTCCATTTTAGCTCCTTAGCGCATGGTAGCGACATAAATGTCGTTAGCATACATCTTCCGATTTTGTAAAAAGCGATAGTTCGCTTTCGCATTTTGCTTTTAGGGCGCGTTTTTGCTCGGCAATGCTTTGGATGTGGTGTTTTAGTTTGAGGTTGCCTTTGGCAAAATTCTCTATGATGAGATCTATCATGTCGCTCTTCTTCATCTCGTAAGCTTCACAAAGCAGCTCAAAAGTGGATGCGTTGTCGATGCTGATCGTAAAATCGTAGCGCGTTTTTTTGATCTTTAGATTATCGTGGACTTTTATCATTTCTTGCCCCTCCTCGCACAGATTTAGGTCACGCTGCAGGCAGAAGCTTCGCCCCCTAGCTTCCCTTTTGGTTGCCACCCTCTGAGTCTTAGCATACCAGCTAAAGCTCTGCTTCGTGGATTCCTATTTTTTGCATTTTAGCTTTACTTTCAGCAGCGGTGTAAAATTTACGATTTTTATCTCTTGCCCTTTGCAAATTTGGCATTTTTACTCCAGCATAAGCTAAAAAGCATAATGTCAAGCGCCTCGTTTCAATCAATAGTTTTTATCCGTCACAGTTTTAAATACCTGTTTTATTTTTGGTTTCTCTTTTTTTTAGACGTAAGTAGCTTAAAAAACGCCTCTTTGCAACTCTCGTTAAAGTGAAAAAAGTTTCATCCCGACTTGTCGATACGAATCAGGCAATAAAGCTCATTTCTTCCTACATAAGCACCCACCGACATAAATTTAACGCCCTTTTGGATGATTTTTGATCTTTCACAAAAATAACAATTTACCGCTCTACTCGCTCAGGCCCTTGTAGTGATTAACTACCGCTTGACATTTAATGTCTTAACAAGATAAAGATTCGGCCATGCATAAGTATTTATTATTCTTTGCCCTATTTCATTAACTGTATCCAAAAAATCCCATACTTTATTTAACATGGATTACTATTGCAAAAGTATTCAGCCATAACCATTTAACCCTTAGGCTCTCTTAAGCTTAAACCCATGCATAGGAGTAAAGTTCCATCAAATTTAGGCAATATAGATAGCATACTACCTATCAACAGCGAATCAAGCACCCAAACCACTACAATCAAAAATAGTAGCCACTAAACAAACTACACCCCACCCCAAGAACAAATTTGCAAAAATATACAATAGATCGTAAAATAAACAAACTAAAAAATACA
>CAUPYN010000254.1:0-2789 GCA_963515575.1 uncultured Campylobacter sp. | reverse complement strand
CGCCACTACAGCTCGGGCGCGGCTAAATTTATCGCCGAAAACACCGATGCTCACGTCGTAAACGCGGGCGACGGCCTCAATGAACACCCTAGCCAAGCGCTGCTTGATCTTTTTACCATACTGGAAAATCGCGGCAGTCTAGAAAATCTCACGGTCGCCATCATCGGCGATATCTTTCACAGCCGCGTAGCTCGCTCAAACATCTACGTCCTAAAAACGCTCGGAGCCAAGGTTAAGCTATTTGGCCCGCCGATGTTTTTAACTGGTATGGAGGCTTTTGGCTGTCAAATTTGCTCCGATATGCAAGGGGCGATCGAGGACTCGGACGTCATCATTATGCTACGTATCCAGCTCGAGCGTCAGGATGACGAGATAGCGTTTCCGTCCGTGCGCGAATACTCCAAATTTTTCGGCCTAACCCAAGCCAAAATGAAATACGCCAAAGATGGCGTCATGATCATGCATCCCGGCCCGATAAACCGCGGTGTCGAGATAAACTCCGACGTGGCCGATGATCCACGCTACTCGCACGTGCTAAATCAGGTCGAAAACGGCGTCGCCGTCAGGATGGCGATCCTAGAAACTCTCATCAAAAATAAAGGCACAAAATGAAAACTCTCATCAAAAACGGCACGATCGTAAATCATAACGGCTCGCAAAAAGCAAACATCCTGATAGAGGGCGACAAAATCGCTCTAATCACCGCGGACGAACCTGCGGCCGATAATATAATAGACGCTAGCGGCAAACTCGTGATGCCGGGTCTAATCGATATGCACGTGCATTTTAGGGATCCGGGCCTTGAGTATAAAGACGATATAAACACAGGCTCTGAAACTGCGGTAGCTGGCGGCGTAACCACATGCTGCCCGATGGCAAATACAAATCCCGTAAACGACAACGCCGTCGTTACGCGCGACATGGTAGCCAAAGCTAAATCCCGCGGTCTCATCGACCTACTGCCTATCGGCGCGATAACAAGCAAGATGGACGGCAAAAAGTGCGTAGAAATGGGCGATATGACGCAGGCTGGCGCAGTGGCGTTTAGCGACGACGGACTACCTGTAGCCAGCAGCGATGTGATGAGATACGCGCTTGAATACTCAAAGCACTTCGGCAGCTTCGTCATCAACCACTCCCAAGACTGCTCGCTATGCCGCGGCGGCCACATGAATGAGGGCCGCGTCTCGGCGATACTAGGCATCAAAGGCATGCCGCGCGAGCAAGAAGAGATTATGGTCTCGCGCGATCTACTACTAGCCAAGCTAACAGGCGGCCACATCCACATCGCGCACGTTAGCTCCGAGTGGTCACTAAAGCTCATCGCGCAAGCTCGCGAAGCCGGCATAAACGTGACCTGCGAGGCGACGCCGCACCACTTTACTTACACAGAGGACGAGCTGCTAGGCTATGATACGAACTTTAAAATGTCGCCGCCGCTTCGCACCAGATCAGACGTAGAGGCGATCAGAGACGGCCTAAAAAGCGGCCTCATCGATGTAATCGTTACCGACCACGCCCCGCACCATAACGACGAGAAATTTTTAGAATTCGACAAGGCGCCTTTTGGAATACTCGGCCTACAAACACTCGTGCCTATGACGCTAGATCTAGTTAGAGACGGCGTGATAGACTACGAGAAAATGGCGGCTCTAACGTCCTATAACGCGGCTAAAATTTTAAAACTAAAGGACAAGGGCGTGATCGCAGAAGGCTACCTCGCCGACATCGCGATAATTGATCCAAATTTCGAGTATCTATACGACAAAAATCTAAATAAATCAAAATCCCAAAACTCCCCGCTGCTAGGCAAAATGCTAAAAGGCGCGGCGGTAATCACGATAAAAAGCGGCAAAACCGTGTTTGAGTTTCCAAACGTCGTAGCGTAATGCGCTCAAATTTGGCGTAAATTTGACTTTGCGGCGGTTAAGGCTGCCGCAAAATTTAACTAATCGGAGCAAAATTGAAAGAAAATACAGCCTCGCCGCAACCGCCTAAACAACGCAAAAAACGAACGCTAAAAATAATTTTAGTCGTTTTTGTCCTGATAAATTTATCCTTTTATCAAGCCGAAAGAAGAAAGCACATAAACGACGTCTACCCCGAGGCCAGAGAGTATTTCGTGCTAAACGATATGGTATTTTTTTATAAAGTTATGCTAAATATCATATTTGACGCCGATAGCATCGCAATGAAACCGCTAAACAAACTGCAAAGCTACCTTTATAACAAAGGCATAAAATACATCCCGGAAGAAGATGCTGAAAGAGCTTTTTGGAACTATAAATTTAATCTTTATTTCTACGTGAGAAAAAGATACGTGCCTAAAGAAAAATACTATCAAAGCCCCTACGTCGTAGATAAAAAACAAACCGACCTACTAGATAACGTATATCAGACGATGATCGAGCTTGATAGTAAGAAATTTAAAGACCCGAATTTAAGCCGAGAAAACTATAAGCTGGTTCCGATTTTAGCGGACTATTTTACATCACATGATTTTTTATACGAAGGGCACTCTAGGGTGCTGGCGGCGGAACTGAGCAAAAAGGCTTTAGTCAAACAAAGCGCAATAGACAAAAACAAGCGTATAGTCGAGATCCTCTCTCGGTATCATAAAGATATAAACGAAGACAAATCTCTCAAAAAAGAACTCGAAGAAACAAACTCTAGCATACTGCGCTCGCTATACATAACTCTCGCGTTAGCTTCTCAAGGGATTATTTACGCAGATATATTAAAAAATAACCTATCCTGAGATAACCAATATATAAGCACCTATCTAAACG
>CAUPYN010000253.1:0-2809 GCA_963515575.1 uncultured Campylobacter sp. | reverse complement strand
TGGATAAGCCGGGCATCGCGGCTGAGATTTTCACCGCGCTTGCGGAAAAAAACATAAACGTGGATATGATAATCCAAAACGTAGGCCAAGACGGCACTACGAATCTGGGCTTTACCGTACCGCAAAACGAGCTTCACGTCGCAAAAGAGTGTATGGATAAACTAAGCGCGTCGAGGGAAATTTTATACAACGACGAGATAGTCAAGGTCTCGGTCGTGGGCGTAGGTATGAAAAGCCACACCGGAGTGGCGTCTCTAGCTTTCCAAACGCTAGCAAACGAAGGCATAAATATTCAAATGATCTCCACGAGCGAGATAAAAATCTCGATGATCGTCGATCAAAAATACGGCGAGCTAGCCGTTCGCGCACTACACGAAGCTTATAAACTCGATAAATGAGCGATTTTATAAAATGGACGCTCGAGGCGATACGCGAGGAGGGCTCGCTGATGAGCTGGATGGAGGAGAGGCGCACTGAGTGGACGCCTCTGCTCGCCTCGAAGCTTAAATTTTTACTCGAAGGGCGCGCGTTTATCCTGATAACCGATAGCGAGCGCGGCTGGTTTGAGGAGTATTTTTTAAAAAATATAAACAAACCGACAAACGCCCGCCCGGTGCTACCTTTTTTCTCGCTAAAGGCGCTTTATCCGTCTTTTGAAAATATCGGCTCAAAAGAGGAAGTCTCGCTACTTTTAGATATGCTTAGCCTTGCTTTTCCAAACGGCTACGTATTTTTTTACGTCGGCAAAAGTGCCGAAAAAAGCTCGCAGATAGCCAAAGGCAAGGACGATAGCTACATGTGGCTTTTTGACGAGCAGGCGCAAAATAGCTTTTATCTCAGCTCCTCCGACGGCGCGCTAGATATCAAGCTTTTGTCGCTGTTTAGGCTTTTTGATAAGAGCATAGACGCCGCTTTATTTGCGAAAGTAGCACTCTAATCTATGCAAAGCAAAATCGTAATCACGAGCGATTTTGAAGCCTTAAAAGAGGAAATTTTAGGGCTTTACGGCGTAAATTCGGTTAGATTTTTTTTCGCCGAGGACTTTTTGCTAGAAAATGCAAAAGAGGTTGCCGCCGAAGCCTATATCGCGGAGAGCGAGCCTAAGCTGCTAGTTTTGGGCGCTAAAAATTTCCGCGTCGAGGCTCAAAACTCTCTATTAAAAATAATCGAAGAGCCGCCTAAAAATATCTTTTTTATCATAGCCTGTGAGTCGAAAAATATGCTCCTGCTGACCGTTCGTTCGCGCCTAGTTACCGAAAACAGACTCGAAAAAAAGCAGCGCGAAAAAACGGGGCTAGACTACAAACGTCTGGAGCTAAAAGAAATTTGCGCGTTTATCGATGAAAAATCAGCTTTTGAACGCTCCGAAAAGTTTGGCAAAAACGACCTAAAAGAGCTAATCGCCGCCATAGCTCTGGAGGCTACGGCGCAGGGGGTCAAATTTAGCGCCGAAGAGCTTAAGTATTTTTTCAAAGCCGTGCGCCTAGCCGAGCTAAATACCAAAACTCACGCGCTTCTTACGCCGATACTTCTTATGATTTACGAAAAAGGGCTTAGATGAAAATTTTTAAAATCAATCCGCAAACTGATTTTAACGAGATTTGCGAGATTATCCGTCCTAGCGACGAGGGGCGAAATTTGATGAAAAAAAAGTCGGCGATTAACTTTTTTTTGATTAAAGATTTGCGCTCGCCGGCCGCAAATATCCTAAAGCAAGACGCGCTAAGCGTGGGTGCGGAGCTCGTGACTAACCGCGACGTTATCTTAAACGGCGCAAACTCGGCCGCGCTTTTAATGGCTACCGATGCGCAAGTTCTTGCGCTTGCCAAAAAAGAGTCCGCTCAGGATTTCGGGCTAAAAAATTTGGCTAAATTTTTAAAATCTCCGTTTAAAAAACCGCAGCGCGCGCAGATAATGGGCGTCGTAAACGTAAATGAAGATAGCTTTAACGCCGCAAGCCGCGTGAACGAAAAAAGCGGTATAGCGCGCATCGAAGAGATGATCGAGCAGGGTGCGGAGTATATCGACGTGGGCGCAGTTAGCTCGCGTCCCGGCAGCAAATACGTCGGGCGCGAGATCGAGTTTGCTAGGCTTGAAAAGATACTCGCCGAAATTTACCGCTTAAATTTGCACGAAAAGGCGATATTTAGCCTAGATAGCTTTGATCCATACTGCCTAGAGTACGCGCTAAATCACGGCTTTAAGATGATAAACGATATCACGGGCGACGTTAGCCTCTGCGCTCTAGCGGCTCGCTACGGCGCCACCTACTGCCTCATGCACATGCAAAATAGCCCCGAAAATATGCAGGATAATCCGCATTATGAGGATTTGCTAGGCGAGATAGACGCGTTTTTCGAGGCTAAGATCGCTGCCGCGAATGAGCTTGGATGCCGCGATATCGTGCTAGACGTAGGTATCGGCTTTGGCAAGACGGCGGAGCAAAATATGATTTTGATAAAAAATTTGGAGCATTTTTTGCGCTTTGGACTACCGCTTTTAGCTGGCGCCAGTCGCAAATCGGTCATAAATTTTTATAGCCCCAGCGAGATCAAAGACCGCTTGCCCGGCAGCCTTTATCTGCATCTTGAGGCCTTTAGAAACGGCGCGCAGATCATCCGCACGCACGACGTGGCCGAGCACGCGCAGATGTTTAGGCTGGAAAACGCGATGAGAAAGATCGCAGCGTGGTAAGGGCGAAATTCGGGCGATTTGTAAAAACTAGGAGGTAAAATGAAAAATTTATTGCCCCCGCTATGGATCAAATTTCCGCATATCTCAGCGTTTAGCATCGGCTGGAGGATGGGCT
>CAUPYN010000252.1:0-2821 GCA_963515575.1 uncultured Campylobacter sp. | reverse complement strand
CTCCCTATGTCTAGGCAGGTCAAGGCATTGCTTCTTGAATATCGTAAATTTGCCGGACGTAGCGATTATCTATTCTTTAATAACTTTAGTAAAACAAAATATATGAGCGAAAATACGCTAAACGTCGCGCTTAGGCGCATGGGCTACACTAAAGACGAAATAGTATTTCACGGATTTCGCTCAAGCTTTAGCACCGTTTGTAACGAAAACACGCACATTCACGGTTATTCTGAGGCCATAATCGAAAAATGCCTAGCACACAAAGATGCAAACTCGGTAAGGGCGGCGTATAACAGAGCGGCAAATTTGTCGCACATGAAAGGTTTGATGCAGTGGTGGGCGGATTATTTAGACGGCTTAATCGCTTAAGCCGTCTGCGTAGGAGCGGTTTTAACCGCGCTTTTGATAAAATTTTCGATACTGACCCTGGGATAGACTACAGTTTTTTTGCCTAGCTTGAGCTTCTCGATATAGCCCTCTTTGACGTAGCGCCAAAGCGTAGCGTCGCAAACTCCGCCTAACATCTCTTTAGCTTCTTTGGTCGTGATGTATTCTTGTCCTATCATTTTCTAATCCTTTCTACTATATTTTTAATCTCTCGTAGTTCGTCTATCCAAGCTCTGTATGGCTCCCTATTCGATCCTAAGGCTAAATCTATCTTTAATTTTAGGCTGTCGAGTCGCTTTTCAAGCATAGCTAACTCCTCGATTATCGCCCGTAAATCTCGCGCTATTTCATTCATCATATGTTTTCGATATAAAAATACGCTAGGCGTTGGCTATCCTCCGCCTCATTACGATATTTTGTGTCGTAGCTTTTATCCACGATATACATTATTTTTTCTTTGTTACACGCGTAAATTTCCGCTAGTATCGGTGCGAGCCTCTGCCCTTTACGCTCGTTTGGTGCGAAACGCAAATAGAGGAGGTCGCAGGCTAGTTGCGGGGCTGTTGTGCCGAAATTTTCCTTACGCACGCGAGCTTTGTTGTCGAGTGCCGCCGTTTGCACGTCTATGCGCTGCCTGTGTTTGTAGTAGTGCCGCACGATAGGCGTCATTGCCTCGATTAGCTCGTCGATAAATTTGCTCGGCCTTTTTATTAATAAAAAGGCCGAGCTCCTCAGTGCTGTCCATTTTGAGGAATGAGTATGCCATTATAAAAATAGCGGCGTCTTTTAGTTCTGCCGTAGTCATCATTTTATCCTATACCTCGATCGCTCCAAACAGTGCGCCCGGGTCGTAAATCGTATAGCCGTTTAGCAAAGCGTGGTTCATCTCCATCAAAATACCTTTTGAATCTTGGGTGATGCGATAATCGCAGGTCTTTTCGCTAGGTACGAATATCGCGCCGCAAGAATCAAGCTGTTTTAGGCAAATTTTCATAACTTCGTCATACTCGAGGTTTCTATACCGCGCGTTGTTAAGTACGGGACTAAAAAGCTCATACCTCTCGTCTCCGTCAAAAAACTCGTTGGCTTCAGCTAGGGCTTTGATCGCTACGTCGCGCGCCGTTTTCTTGTCGTCGCCGAATGCCGAATATGGGCTGCAGACGTAAATCTTAATAACCTCCATCGCGCGCTCCTTAAAACGGTATAGTTTCTTCGTCGGCGTAGTAGCTCGCGTCTAAATCCCCGCTAGCAGGCGGTACGTCCTGACCCCGTTCGCGCTTAGGAGCATTCCAAACTATGTCGTATAAAACGTCCTCTTTGGCGTTTTCTCCGGCATTAAAAAGAGCGATATAGACTTTATAGCCCGGTACGGCGGGAGTCTCGATAAAGCCGCTTATGTAGTTTTTAGTTCCGTCTTTGCTCTGCCTGCGCCATAATGCGCCTACGATCTGTCTTTGCCCCTCGTAGCCTTTCGCCTTTTGAAGGGCTAGTTGGAAATCTGGAAAGTCTTTATTTTTCTTTTTATCTTCGGCGCTTGGGCTTAACATAACAACTTCTAAAGGCCTCAAAAATGGGATCGCTACAACCCCGCCGACATACCCCACGTCTGCACCCTCGGCATTTTTGTAACTTTTGCGTTTGAAATAACCTATGTTCATATCCTACTCCTCGAATAAATTTCGTTCTTTTGGCGTCTCGGTATCCGTGAATATCTCGTCGCCGTCCTCGATAGCGCGCTCCATGGTCATCTCCTTTTTCGGGTCTAACATAAATTTAACCCTCTTTGCGGCGTAATCCAACATCAAAACGTCGTAAACGAGTTTTTGGCCGCTAGGGCGTATCTTTAAAACAGGTAAAACCATCTTTTTCTCCTTTATAAATTTGCTAAATTTTGTACTATCGATAGAATCAAAACCACGGCCCAGGCCGCCAAAAAGTTACTCGTTAGCTTTTTCATCGTGCACGTCTGCGGCGACAACGTCGTCCTCGACATCAATCGTGATCTTGTTTAGACGAGATAAAATCTGCTGCGCCGAAACGGCCTCGGGCGGCATGATAGCTAGACGGTCTAGCATCTTGTCGCTTCTGCCGGCCGAAAGCGTAGAGATAAATTTCGCTCGCTCAAAGTCGTCGGCGCTAACCATACCCGTCTCTCGCTGCCTAGCTACGATGCGGCGCGCCTCGCCCTCCATGATCTCGTAGCTAGCCGCTAGCAAGACGTTGTTTCGCTCGATATCTACCTTGGTGTTTTTAACTACCGTCTCGAGGCTTGACTTTTGTAACAAATTTCTAGTTTGCTTATCCTCGCTCATAGCTAGCGTTACCTTGTTTTGCAAGGCCTGCGCCCAGTTAAAATCCTTTTTCCAGCGATTTATCGAGCTGCTAGAGCCTTTTAGCCCTAGAGCGTCTAGCTTTGAAGCTAGCTGCTCCTCGC
>CAUPYN010000251.1:0-2836 GCA_963515575.1 uncultured Campylobacter sp. | reverse complement strand
ACTTTTTACTGATTATAATTCAGCAGTAAATAAATATATAGAGTTCAAAAATAGTGAAAAAAACATGAAAAGATATTGGATTTTTACAAACAAAAAAGATAGGTTTAACT
Source organism: uncultured Campylobacter sp. (assembly GCA_963515575.1). Lineage (GTDB taxonomy): Bacteria > Campylobacterota > Campylobacteria > Campylobacterales > Campylobacteraceae > Campylobacter_A. The sequence goes on along the minus strand of CAUPYN010000251.1, from coordinate 2,726 downwards.
CGATTGATGAATTTAATAAAAATAGTGTTATACAATGGGATAATGAAAGAGAAGATGGATATGTGCAGCTTTCAAAAATTAAAATTGGAGATATTGTATATATTTATTCGGGTGATCCAATTAGTGCAATTGTAGTAAAAACTGAAATAGTAAATATTTCACAGGATAAGCACCTTGTTGATTTAAAATTTTTAAAATTTACAAATCAAAATAAGATATCTAGGACAAATTTAGAGAGCTATGAAGGTCTTAAAAATATTCAGGGAAAACGCGAAATAAAATCTCAAAAAAGCATAGATTATATATTAAACAATGAAGACATAGGCGAAGAAAAGGTATTAGCAGTAAATAAACAACAGCCAAACAGAGCAAATAATTGCTCGCTAAATCAAATTTTATATGGCTCTCCAGGAACCGGAAAGACATACGATACAATAAAAAGATCTATCGAGATAATAGAAGAAAGAGATATTGGCGGCGAAGGAGAAAAGAACAGAGCTAGTCTAAAAAATAAATTTGATGAATACATGCAGAGCGGACAGATAAAATTTGTGACATTTCATCAGAGCTATGGCTATGAGGAATTCGTAGAGGGAATTAAGGCAAAAAATGATGCCAACGGAAATTTGCAATACAAAGTTGAAGAAGGGATATTTAAAGCCATATGTCAAACAGCTAAAAAGAAAAACGAGATAATAGTAAAAACAAAAGATGATAACAAAATAATAAATGAAGACAATTTTAAAGAACTGTACGATAGTTATGTTTTGACTCTACCTGAATACTCTACATCCCCGTCAAGTAAAATTTTAACCACACAAACTGGATATGAATTTCACCTATATAAAAACACTACACCATCTATAGTTGTTCGCGCAAAAAGCGGTTCAACACCCATGTCTGTCGCATATAGCAAATTAAAAAGAGTATTGTTTGATGGTGAAGAGTATGCATATCCATCGTATGAGCCAAAAATAATTGATGATATGAAACTGGATATACAAAAACACACAGTAGATAATAGCTCTAAAAACTATGTCTTAATCATCGACGAAATCAATCGCGGAAATATATCTAAAATTTTTGGTGAGCTCATAACTCTTATAGAGCCATCAAAAAGGCTCGGGGCAGATGACGAGATAATGGTCGAGCTACCATATTCAAAAGAAAAATTTGGAGTGCCGTCAAATTTATACATAATAGGCACGATGAATACGGCAGATCGAAGCATAGCACTTATGGATACGGCACTTAGAAGAAGGTTTGAGTTTGTAGAGATGATGCCAGAATACAATAATCTAAAAGAAGTTGCTGGCATAGATATCGGACAAATGCTAAAAACGATAAACGAGCGCATAGAGTATCTTTACGACAGAGACCACACGATAGGGCATGCTTATTTTATGTCGCTAAAAGATGGCGCTGATATAGAAGAGCTAGCCTCAATCTTTAAAAATAAAATTTTACCGCTACTACAAGAGTATTTTTACGACGATTGGGAAAAGATAAGGCTAGTGCTAGGAGATAATCAAAAAAACGAAGACCTTCAGTTTGTTAAAATCAAGAAAAATATGGCTACAAAAGAATTATTTGGATCAAAGATCGACGATATAGACGATAGAGTCCTATACGAGATAAACAACCAAGAAACTTTCAACAACCCTCAAAGCTATATAAAAATTTACGAATGAAACAAAACGCAAAGCAATGACCAAATACTTAATAGAGTTTGAAAAATTTCGCCCGGAAGACGACCAAGACCTATTTAAAGACGTAGATGCATTTACTAGAGAAAATTTTGCCGCAGTAGAATTTTTAAAGCCAGGTAGAGACAAAAAGGGAGATTTTTTACAAGCTCAAAACTACGTCGGTATCATCCAAGTAAAAAGCGGCGATAGCCTTGAGATACTTCCTAAGATCCACGACAATGATAATAGTAATAACGAGGAGGCGGTAGAAAATTCTAAAAAGATTTTACTAACGATGCTAAAGACTTTAAAAAGTCATCCGTTTAAAAATATAAATATAGCAAATTTAAAAAGCCTAAATTTACCGCTTCTTGAAATTTTTATATCAATGTTCCTCGACGAAGTATCAAAACTCATAAAAATAGGCATAAAAAGCGACTACGTAGAGCTAGAAGATAACCTAAAATTTTTAAAAGGAAAGCTTAAAATATCGGAGCAAATACGTAAAAATATCGTCCATAAAGAGAGATTTTACGTTTGCTATCAAGAGTTTTCCATAGATAGGGCCGAAAATCGTCTCATAAAAAGCACGCTCGAGTTTTTATACAGGCGCTCAAAATCAAGCAAAAATCAGCAGCTTATTAGGGAATATTTATTTATTTTTGACGAAATTTCATCTAGCTCCGATATAAACGCGGACTTTAGCCGCTTAAAACTAAATCGCCAAACAAAACACTATGAACAAGCGCTTTTATGGAGCAAGATATTTTTACAAAATAAGTCGTTTAGTCCGTATAGAGGTAGCGATGTGGCTTTTGCCCTGCTTTTTGATATGAATAGACTTTTTGAAAGCTATGTCGGAAATTTTATAAAGAAAAAGCTTCCGAATGCTATATTGCAACATCGAGGAAAATATCTTACCGAGAAACCAAGGGGATTCGCGCTTAAGCCAGATATATTTTTAAGATATAAAAACCAAAATTATATAGCCGACACAAAATGGAAGATCGTCGAGTCAAAAGACGATATTTCACAAGC
>CAUPYN010000250.1:0-2848 GCA_963515575.1 uncultured Campylobacter sp. | reverse complement strand
CCCTCAAGCAGCCTCGTAGCCTTTAAATTTATATTTTCAAAAAAGTTTAGCACGTAGATTACGAAATTTTCTTTTGTTTCGGACGAAATACCTTCATCACGCTCTCATCGGTCTCGATGAACGCGCCGCCGATGAGATCGATACAGTAAGGAATCGCCGGAAATACCGGCTCTAGGCACTCCCTGATAGCCTTTGGTTGACCGGGTAAATTTACGATTAGCGCGTGCCCTCTGATGCCTGCGGTTTGGCGAGATAAGATCGCTGTGGGGACGTATTTTAGGCTAGCCGTTCTAATTAGCTCGCCAAAGACGGGCATCATCTTTTCGCATACGGCCTCGGTAGCTTCCGGCGTCACGTCGCGAGGAGCCGGTCCCGTACCGCCCGTAGTTAGCACTAAATCGCAGCCCAGAACATCTATCATGTGTTTTAGGCGCTCTTTTATAAGTTCGATCTCATCAGGGATCACCTCGTAAAAATACTCGCGCTCGCTCGTTATCCAGCCCTCCAAAACCTCTTTTATCGCCGCGCCCGACAGATCGTCGTATTTGCCCTCGCTAGCGCGGTCGCTTAGCGTCAATATGCCTATTTTTGCTTTCATTTTTTCTCCTTAAATTTAGTTGTAAAACTCTTTGATTATCCTACCTAGCGCGTCTTTATCGATACTCTCAGAAATCTCGATATGCTCGCTGATGTGCTCTAGCTGCGCCTTCATGCCCGCTAAAAATGTCCCGATCTCAGCGTATGCCTCTTGCAGTAGCTCCTCGGCATCCGCCGCATTTGGTATCAAAGCGCGCCCCATACCGTACTCAAAGACCATATTTTGCGCTATCTCGCGAGCTTTTTGGATGTCGGTGCCTGAGTTTGAAAAAGTATCGTCTTTGACCATCTTTAGCGCGCTCATGCCCGCCAAGCAGACCTTGATACGCGCAAACATCTGCGAGCGCGACTCTATCTCTCGCTCGGGGCGCATAAACTGCTCCTCGACGAGCGAAATTTTTTCAAATTCTATCCCGAACCAATACGCCGCTAAGGCCTTTGCGCCCTGATAGAGCGCTTGGATGCGCTTTTCCTCGTCGTTGTAGCTTAAAATCCTCTTTTTACCGAGCAAGACTTTGTTTAAAACGCTTTCAAAATCGCTAAACTCTATCATCTCGCCGCCGCGTCTTAGCGCATTTATCGCAGCTTCATTTACCAGCGTAGAAAGCGCCGCTCCGCTAAAGCCGACGCTGATACGCGCCACGTCTTGAGGCTCTACGCTCGTATTTTTGTCTTTTAGATAGGATTTTAAAATCTCAACCCTATCAGCAAAATCAGGCATCGAAAGAAAAATACGTCTATCAAATCGCCCCGAGCGTAGCAATGCCTCATCTATCATCTCTATGCGGTTAGTTGCAGCGATAACTATGACGCCCGAGTTATCTTCAAAGCCGTCCATCTCGGTAAGTAGCTGATTTAGAGTGGCCTCGCGCTCGTCATTTCGGTTGCCGCCGCGCACCTTGCCCACGGCGTCGATCTCGTCGATAAAGATGATAGAGGGCGCATACGCTTTAGCTTTTAAAAACAGCTCATGCACGCGTTTTGCACCCATACCGACGTAAATTTGCACGAAACTCGCGCCGCTTTGGTAAAAAAACGGTACTCCCGCCTCGCCCGCGACGGCCTTTGCCACTAGCGTTTTACCCACGCCTGGAGGCCCCACCATCAGCACACCTTTTGGCATTTTGATACCGAATTTTTTATATTTCACGGGATCTTTTAGAAAATCTACGATCTCGCTTAGCTCAAATTTAACGTCCTTTATGCCCGCTACATCGCTAAATTTGACGTTTGAGATGGCAGGAGCCACAGAGCTAGCGGCGATATTATCGTATTCGTAGACGTTTGCTTTTTGATTTTCCTTTTGAGCGGTGAGTCTTTGTTTTTTAAACCTAGCATAAACCGCAAGCCCCGCAAAGCAGATAACAAGTAGCGCCAGCACGGCTAAAATTTCATCCAGCACGGGTGTCTCTTTTTTTATATCTACGGGCGCTTTTTGCATGAGTTTTCGCACGTCTACGCCGTCTTTTACGATGAGGTATTTACGCCCTCCCTTGGTCGTTAGCTCGATCTGGCCGCCGTCTATCGTCGCGCTCTCGATCATACCGCCCTCTAGTAGCTTTTCGTAGCTTTCATACATTATATTTTTGGGTTGGCTTCTGCCGACGGCGATAGCTAGCAAGACCGCTAAAATTACTGTTAGGATGAGGATTATCTTTTGTTTATTTAGCTTAAATTTGCGCATAATCTCCCTCGCTTTTTACTTCAAATTTGTCTATAACCGCCCACTCTTTTAAAATTTGCTTATCCGTTTTGATTTTTACTTTGTTGTAAAATTGATCAAAGCCCTCGTAAAATTCGCCGTTTAGCTGTTCGACTAAAACGTTTAGGCTACCGCCTTTTTTGGCGTGTTCTTGCCTAAATTTAAAATTATTTTCCGCTACGATTTGCTTTAAAACCTTAAGTCTAGCCTTCGCCACGTCGCCACTAACGTCCACTTTCATATCCGCCGAGTGCGTACCGCTTCGCGGCGAATACGCAAAGCAGTGCAGATGCGTGAGCGGAAATTTTTTAAAATTTGCTAGCGCCTCGCTCCAAATCTCCTCGCTCTCGCCCGGATGCCCCACGATATAGTCGGTTCCTAGCGCAAAACCCATCTCGCTAAGCTCCAGAAATAGCTCCAAGTCCCTAAAGGCCTGATTTCGCCGCCGCATGATGCGTAGCATCGCCTCGCTCGTATGCTGAAGCGCAATATGCAGGTGCCGCTCCAGCCAGCTCTCGCGTAGAATCTCGCGAAAGCTCTCGTCTATCT
>CAUPYN010000249.1:0-2864 GCA_963515575.1 uncultured Campylobacter sp. | reverse complement strand
GCTCACCGCTCTTCCTTTAGTCCAGGCCGCGATGCGCGAGTACTTCGGTGAGATAGGGTTGCACTTCACGACGCTTGCGGTGGTGCTTTTTGCTATCACGTCGCTGATCGGCAACTACTACTACGCACAGGCAAATATCAAATATCTCACGAAAAATCACAAAATCGCCACGGCATTTAAGGTTACGGCGGTTGCGATGATATTCGTCGGGGCGCAGATGAACCTAACTATCGCGTGGAATATCGCCGACATCACAATGGCTGCGATGGCTACGATAAATATCGCTGCGATCTTTATGCTATCAAAAGTCATGGTAAAAGCCCTAAAAGACTACGAATCGCAAAGAAAAGCGGGTCTAAATCCGGAATTTGACCCAGAGAATATCGGCATAAAAAATACCTCTTGCTGGAGCAAAAAATGAAAATAGGCGGGGAACTTTTAAATCTACAAACTCACAGAAAAGTCGCCAAAGTCGGCATGAGCGTCACTTTAGCGGCTGTTTGCGTTACGGCTTTGGGAATGCTCGGACGTAACAAAGGCGGCTTTAAAAAGTGGCACATAGCCTCAGGCGTCGCGTTTATAGGTTTTTCGCTCTATCACGCGGGCCTTTACGAAAACGGCTTTTTTAGAAATATGATCGTAAACGCAAACAAGAAAAACGCCGAGGCAAAAAGGCTAGCAAGCGATGATCAAGATAAGTGATGCGGAAATTTTAGCCTACATCGGCGAGGATCTGCCCTACTTTGATCTCACGACCTCGCTTCAAGGCATCCACAAAAATGCCGTTTTAACCATACTGCCGCGCGAGGACGTGACCGTTAGCTGCGTAGACGTCGCCGCTCGCGTCGCGCAGTTGCTTGGCTGCGAGGCGCAAATTTGCGTCCCAAACTCCGCCGTCGCGGCCGCAAAAGAGCCGATCGTAAAAATAAGCGGCAGTTACGACGACGTGCACAAAGCCTGGAAATTAGCGCAAATTTGCCTAGAGTACGCCTGCAAGATCGCCACCTACGCAAGAGCGATGAACGAGGCGGCCAAAAGCATAAATCCAAAATGCGAAATCCTAGCCACGCGCAAGAGCTTCCCGTTTGCTAAGAAATTTTGCCTAAAGGCCGTACTTGAGGGCGGCTGCGGCATACATAGGCTAAATTTGAGCGATAGCGTGCTGTTTTTCAAAAATCATATCAAGGCTTACGACTCGTATGAGGAGTTTTTGGCTAAAATTCCAACCTTTAAAGCAAAAGCTCCCGAGCGCAAAATCGCCGTTGAATGCGAAAATTTAGATGATTGCGAAGCGCTTTTAAGAGCGGGCGCCGACGTCGTGCAGTGCGATAAATTTACGCCGGAAGCCGTAAAGCAAGCAGTGGATCTACGAGATAAAATCGCCCCAAACGCGGCTCTAGTCGCAAGCGGCGGGATAAATCTAAAAAACGTCAAGGAATTTGCCAGCACAGGCGCGGACGCTCTGGTTACGTCAGCTATGTACACGCAAGGCATGGCCGACATAACGGTGGTTTTGGAGATAGCGTAGTTACCCTTGTGATACTTCTAAGTACTTTTTATATAGCCTCAAAAACACCTCATCAATCAAAACCAAAATAGCAAACCACAAGAAGTAATTTTCATATTTATAATCTTCGCCCTTTAATACCTTTAATGTCGGTAAATTTTGTTGATAGGACAAAGTATTATGAGCTATTCTGTTTCTGGCTTTATACAAATGGTCTTTGTATACATCTTTTAGCCTTACGTGTCCTTGTTCGGAAATAAATAAGTTATCAGTTAAAAGCGAATTTTTTGAAAATAAATTATTCCAAATACCTGAAAATTGTTTGAAACTTTTTAATTTAAAATTTACCAAGTGACTATCAGTAAATATGGCAATAATATTGTTCCCAACATAATCCATAAAGTCTTTTTTATTTGGAAAAATATCTTTAATTTCAAACTTAGAACTGTATTTTTTTATTATCTCTATCATTTCCTTATAAATTTTATTTTTATCATCATAGCTTGAACATTCCCCCAGATTATCTGTTAATTTGCGATATCTATATTCATAGTCGTCAGTTGCTAACTCCCAAACGATACATTTTAGTTTTTGTTCCTGAAAGCCGGTCATTTTTATGAAAATAGATTGCATAATATAATCATATAAGGGATATGCTTTTATAGTAAAACCAACTACGTTTGTTGCAGATACGGCCTCTTTTAAAATTTTATCTATCGGCATTAATATAAAATCTCTATGTTTACTCATTTTTCATATATTCCCTGTAAGCGTCAATTGACTCACTTATGAGCAATGAAACGTGTTTCTTTTGATTAGGAGACTTCATATGCCTTTTATCTTTTTTCAGTTTTTCTATTTTATCTTTTATCCTTTTATTTAAATCAACATTTTTATTTAAATCAAATTCTTTTTTATCAAATAAAGCAAAGTATATTAATCCAAAAAGATACATGTCAGCATCTACAATAGATGTATACTCCTTAGGGAAATTTAATTTTGTAAATAGTTCACTAAATTTTTTTACAGCTTCTATCGCATCTAAATGTAATGCAGGAAATAATTCTTCAAATTTTCCAAATTTTCCATCATTGTTATTGATAACATCATAAATGTATTCTTCGTAGTAGTTTTCCATATTTTTGCTACGAAAATAACCAGAAGCAATTTCGTCTGCTTTACCATTTTTTTTATATTGCGATAGCATAGATAGATATCTGACAAAATCAATTCTTTTATTATTTATTTTTATATTATTACAAAAATCAGGCGCAAAAAAATCTTTATAATCCTTGTTTATATAATATAATGCCTCCCTACTTTCCTGAGGAGTTAAAGATGTGCCTTGTATGTTAAT
>CAUPYN010000248.1:0-2910 GCA_963515575.1 uncultured Campylobacter sp. | reverse complement strand
GAGCGTGCGCTAGGCATATAGCCTGCGGAGCGAAAATTTTGCGAAATCTCGGAAAGGCACTCACGATACGAGCCTTCCTACGAGCCGCTTAACTTTCTTTTAGCAGTTTCGCCACCATCTGCTCGCTCTTCCCCTTATCGGTGTCCTTTTTTGTCGCCTTATATATCCCGCTCACGTACTCCTCGAGTACCTCTTGCGAGTTTATACGCGCGTCGCCATCTTTTGGCCTTACTTTGGCGTATTCGCCGCTGTTTTGCAGCTCAAACGCTAGCTCGTTATCGCTAAGCTGCAAGCGCAAAAACTCGAGCAAGCGCTCTTGCAAATTTTTATCGATTATCGGCGTCATGAGCTCTAGGCGGCGCTCGAGATTTCGCGGCATCCAGTCGGCGGAAGCGATGTAAATTTGAGGCTCAGCGTGCCTAAAATAAAATATCCTCGCGTGCTCAAGGTATTTGCCGATGAGTGATCTCACGCGGATATTTTCGCTTAGGCCCTTTACGCCCGGGCGCACGCAGCAGATGCCGCGCACGATGAGATCGATTTTTACGCCCGCACTGCTAGCCTTTACCAGCGCGTCCACGATGTCGCTATCTACTAGCGCGTTCATCTTTGCCACGATTCTGCCCTGCTCGCCGTGCGCGGTCTCGGCCTTTATCATATCCAGCACCCGCTCTTTTATCTGCATCGGCGACATAGAGAGCGTTTGTAGGCGGCGGTTTTTAGAAAAGCCCGAAAGTATGTGAAAAAACGTCGTCGTATCGCTGGCGAACTCCGCCCTGCTCGTAAAATAGCTCACGTCGGTGTAAATTTTCGCCGAGCCGCCGTTGTAGTTGCCCGTGGAGAGATGCATGTAAAATTTGAGCTTACCGCCCTCTTGGCGGATAACTTGGCTCACTTTTGCGTGCACCTTAAAGCCCGTGATGCCGTATATCACATGCGCGCCGGCGTCCTCTAGAGCCTTTGCCCAGTGTAGGTTGTTCTCCTCGTCAAACCTCGCCTTTAGCTCGACCATCACGGTTACTTGCTTGCCGTCGTTTGCGGCATCGATGAGAGCTTGGATGATAGGCGAGTTTTTATCGACGCGGTAAAGCGTCATGCGGATCGAGATCACGCGCGGATCTTTACTCGCTTCCCTGATAAACTGCACGACTGGATCAAAGCTCTCGTAGGGATGCACGACTAGCACGTCTTCTTTGTCGATGACGTCAAACATCGAGAGGTGGCTGCTAAAAGGCGGCAATGTCTTTGGTGCGTACGGCGGTAGGCAAAGGTGCGAAAATTCTTTATTTCCCACGATTTGCCAGAGCGAATTTAGCGTGAGCGGGACGGTGTACTCGTAGATATCCTTATAAAAAATCTTCATGTGCGAGTTTAGGAACTCGACTATCTCGGCATCGGCGTCCTTTTGTATCTGCATGCGGACAAAGGCGCCCTTGCGGCGTAGCTTGAGCCCTTGCTCGAGGATCATCATAAAATCATCAGCCTCTTCCTCCTCGATGACGATGTCAGCATTTCGCGTAACCCTAAACGCAGCCGAGCTAAGCAACTTGTAACCCGGGAAAATCTCCTCCGCGTGGCGATGCACGATCGTTTCTATCGGCACGTAGACGTTGTCGCTAGCCTGAAAAAATCTCGGCAAAACTCGAGAGATGCGTATCATGCCAAATTTCACTATCTCGGGGCTATCTGCGTCGGCAAGCTTAACGGCTAGGCTAAAGCTGAGGTTATTTAGATGCGGATACGGATGCGTGGCATCAACCGCGATAGGCACGATGACGGGCAGGATGTTTGAGAAAAAATACTCGTCGCATTTGGCGCGAAGCTCGGGCGAGATTTCGTCGTAATTTTTCATAAAAAGCCCGTTTTGCGCGAGCTCTTTTAGCGCGTCTTTGTAGTGCCTTTCTACGATAGATAGCTCGTCTTTGATGTATTTTCTGATCTCTCTTAGCTGATCGAGCGGACTCATGCCGTCGCTACCGCTAGCTGCGACTCCGGCGGCAAAAAGCTGCTTAAGCCCCGCGATGCGGATCATGTAAAATTCATCCAAATTCGTCATATAAATCGCGATAAATTTTAGCTTTTCAAGCGGCGGCAACGCCTTTTCGCACTGGGCTAAAACACGCGAGTTAAAGCGCAACCAACTAAGCTCGCGGTTGATAAAAACGCTCTTTGTCTCATCCATTTTTCATCCTTTTTAAACTTTTATAAATTTTAGCAAATTTTCTCTTAAATCACGGCCTTTCCGAAAAGCCGTGAGTTTGTGTTATAATAAACGAAAAACAAATTAATCTTCGGCAAAAATAGGCAAGGAAATAAGATGGATTATATTTGGGCGGTTATTATTTTATGCACTGGAATGGCGGTCTTTTGGGTACTCAAAAAGATTTCGATGTAGCCGCGTTGTAAATTTTAAAAAACAAAATTTAATGTTTTACGGTGGTTTTACGGCTTGCTTTTGAATTAAATTCGGCGCGATTTGTAGCTAGTCAAAGATGAAAATTTGAGAGAATTTGAGGCAGAAAACGGCGGCACAAATCGTCCGCCGCGGATAAGTCAAAGATTATTTTCCTTTTTATATTCGGCTAAAAATGCATAGATTTCGTCTTTTAGTCTGAGTTTTTCGCGTTTTAGAACATCCACTTCGGCATCGTTGTAGACATTGCCTTTTTGCATTTCGGCGATCTTTTCGTCCAGGTCGTTGTGCTTATCAAAAAGCGATGTAAAGTGTGCGTTTGTACCTTTTAGCTTAGTTATAAGCTCTCTATCCTCGTGAAACATCTTTGCTCCTTTAATTAAAGTTTGATTTAATTTTAGCAAATGTTATTTTAAGAGAGGGTTAAAAAAGCGTCAAATTCGGAGTACTCCATAAAATTTACAGCAGCTTAGTTTCGTCTCTAAATAGCTTAATTT
>CAUPYN010000247.1:0-2918 GCA_963515575.1 uncultured Campylobacter sp. | reverse complement strand
GGCTTACAAGCATACCGATTATTTAATTATTACGCTAGCGAGTGCGAAAAGCTAGAGGAGCAAATAAAGCTACTAAGAGAACTAAACAAAGAGCTAGAAACAAAACTAGAGCCAAAAGGTAGCTACACGTGGCATAGCGATCTAAAGGGCGCGTAGGTTTATCAAAAGGGGCTTAATCGCCTACTTGAATAAGTCTATTCAGCCGGACCGGTAATTTTTATCCGGCTCAAAACCCGGCGCGTTAAGTCGATACGTTAAAAATAGCGAGAATATTTAACGCGTGCGACAGATGAAGCTCTATTTTTTATGGAGCTTAGAGCAAGATACCCCCGCCCTATTTGTCCGTAGCACATCGCACGACCAGGACGCACCGTAACAAGTTGTCACAGTGAAATTATTTCGCCTCCATTTTTTATTGAAGCAGATTTTTTAGGTTCTTTGCAGTAAGGTTAGGATGTGGGGGTCGGCGTAGCCGCATTTCCCTTACTACCGTCAGTTTTTAAATATTTTTGCAGGCTTTGAAATGTTTTGCGACTAGTCGCAATTTTACTCTAAGTCTGTAAAGTAGTCAAGACGCGCCGTAACCTCATCGCAAACCAATGAACGCCCTAATACGCGTTAAAATATCTCTAAACACTAGAAAAGGGCAAACAATGGAGCTATTAACGCCAAAGCAGGTGGGACAAATTTTAAACCTATCGCAAAGTACGCTTACTAAGATGAGAAGCGACAAATACAAAGATCGTTTTAACTTCGCTTTACCCTTTATCAAGATAGGGCGCGCCGTAAGATACGAGCGCGAAGCGGTAAATCAAGCCGTAAGCGAGCTAAAGGTGGTAAAATGAAAATAACGCCCGAGGTAAGAGCGCAGATATTAGCAAAGCATAAAGCTGGAATGAGCCAAAGAGCACTACAAAAGCTTTTTAACCTCAGCGCAGGCGCGATAAATAACATCACTAAGGGCATAAGCCAAAATCTAAAAAACACGATAGCTAAAGGCACGCAGTATCTAACCGAACTATCCGATCTAAATGAATACGAACGCGAAGCCGTAACGCAGGTAGTAAGCGACAATGCAAGGGCGGTAACTTTTTTTAAGCAGACTGCGATTAAAAACCAAATAATGGCTAATAGGCTACTACAAGAAGCTGGCGACCTGGGCGACATTGAACTACATAGCAGGATAACGGCTAGGAATAAAGAGACGATACTAGGTAAAAATTACGAGCTACAAGAGCAAGGCGGCGCGCTATTTGCCCCTACTCAAATCATAATAAAGCGCGACGATTGAAAACGTACGACATAGACCTATTTTACGAGCTATCGCGATTTTTTAAAGACGACTTACGTCTTATGGCTCACGCCGTGGCATACAAGCTAAATTTAGACCCTAAAACGATTTACAAGGATTTTTCATTTGGGCGATACAAGGATGAGTATTTAAAGGCTTTGCTAGACGTGAGCGATAACCCAAAAGAGGCTTATTTAAATTTGCTGATGAAGTTTAGAGACAAAAGCCCGATATTCGATCGCGACGACTTTGCAAACGCCGAAGCTTACAGCGTGTTTAATAGGGAATACAAAAAGAAGTAGTAAAAACTGAACGCTACAACACAGTAAAAACGCTTAAATTTAGCGCAATTAAGTCCTATTTCGCGCATACGGACGAACAAAAAAACGAACGCTAATCAAACCCTAAGCCCCAAGCGGTTAAAATAAGACTGGATTTTAAAACAAAGGCTAGGATATGCAAACTCTAACCATACGAACGGATAACGCCGATTTCATAGAAAAGGCGAGAGAGATATTAATCACGCTAGCCAAATTTGACGGCGTGAAGCTAAGCCTAAGCGATGAGGCTAAATATCAATCGCGCTTTAGCGAATATGAAGCCGACATTGAAGCGATCAGGCGTGGCGACCTTGAAACTTATCCGCTAGATGGAATACGCGACGAGATAACCAAATGGTAATTAAGCGCACGGCTCGCTTTAACCGCGAGCTAAGGGTTGTATTTGACTTTATCGCAAAAGATAACCCGAGCAGGGCGCAGGGTTTTGTCGGTAAGCTACTGGACGCCGTGGAGCTTTTGGAGGATAATCCGCGCCTAGGGCGAGCGATAACGGACGACAAAAGAGAGCTAATCGCCAAAGGTTATGTAATACCCTACTTGATTGACAAAGACGCCATTAAGCTTTTAGGCATTTACAAAGCCAACGAGTGGCAAGCGTGAAACATCAGCCAGTTTTAAGACAACGAAGCTTAATTAAGCCTCGAGCCAAAAGCCGACACAAAAATACAAAATCTTAAGCAAAAAAGTTAATATTGAGATACTTTAAGCCCTCTAAACTTAAAAAATAAACCTCAACGCTTGCAAAAGCCCTAGAATACGGCATTACAGAAATAATAGTTTGAAAACTGGAATTTTCATAACCATTTTCCTAATCTCGTGAAACTTAGGAACATTGAGTTCATATTTTGACATTTTTTATCTCAAATGTATACATAAAATAGCGATACATACGTGCTTTAATACACTTCTGCAAGTCGCCTCTAACCACCATTCCTTTATAAATCCCCATTTTATCGATACTTTGAAGCTTTAAAATTTTTTTGAGCGTTATATATTGGCAATACTTCTATTTTTAGAGCTAGAACTATACTATAAAAATAGATGATAAATCTAGAATATCTTAGACTCGATTAAACTCAAGCTAATTCTTAGCTGCTGTTTTACCCTTCTATACACGTAGCGTATTATATGAATTTTGGAAGGATGGGATATAGCTCTTTGATAGAAACGTCGCTTCGTAAGTGCTTTTATTATTTCATATCTCTGCTATTATTATAGGCTCAAGATAAGCTAAGCGGATTCTCTCTTATCAATTTCAACAGTTTCTGATATAGGTCTTCCTGTGT
>CAUPYN010000246.1:0-2935 GCA_963515575.1 uncultured Campylobacter sp. | reverse complement strand
GCATGAAGCTAACTAATCGCACAGGCGATCTGATCGGCGTCGTAATGGTCGATGACGAACAAGATCTGATGGCCCTAACCTCAAGCGGCAAGATGATACGCGTCGATATGCAAAGCATCCGCAAAGCGGGCCGCAACACCAGCGGCGTCATCGTAGTAAACGTAGACGGCGACGACGTAGTCAGTATCGCAAAGTGCCCTAAAGCCGAGGAAGACGGCGAAGATATAGGCGAAGAGACGCTAGAAAATTTAGAATGAATTTAGTGCTTTTGGAATACAATTTGCTAATAGATAAATGAAGAAAAAACTAAATTTAAAGGTTTAAGAATGAAAAAAATTACATTCTCGGTTTTAGGCGCGGTAGCCTTTTTGACGAGCGGTTGCTCTTTTAACAACCCTTTTTCCTCCGACGATGCCACGTCGGCAAAACAAGATATCGTCATCCAAAAGGTCGATAAAGAAGATATCAGAAACGTGATGAAGCAAGAAAAAATGATATACGATATCGAACCCGTCGATGCGGTATTCGGTGCAGTTGGCGAGGGTATCGCTCCGACCAACGCCGTTTCGCAAGCGCAGTCACTAGCTCTAGCCAAGCGCGCAGCCATCGCGGATGCGCATAGACAACTAGCCGAGAAACTCTACGGCGTCAAGATAAACTCCAAAGATACGGTTAGAGACGCGATGCTTAGAGACTCCACCATCACGTCACAGGTAGCAGGCCTCATCAAAAACGCTTCCATCGTCGAGCACGACTTTAAAGACGGGCTTTATCGCGTTAGAATGGAAATGAAAATAGACCAAAACAAGTGGCAAGAAATTTTTGCTTATTGATTGCCGCTACGGCGCTTCTCTATGGCTCGGAGGAGT
Source organism: uncultured Campylobacter sp. (assembly GCA_963515575.1). GTDB lineage: Bacteria > Campylobacterota > Campylobacteria > Campylobacterales > Campylobacteraceae > Campylobacter_A. Next base: position 2,066 of record CAUPYN010000246.1, on the reverse strand, counting down.
TTATCCTCTGGGCCAAAATCTCCACTAAAAATCACACCGTAGTTTACGACGATATCGCGCTTTCAAAGGCAATGGTTCTAAGCGAGCTAGAGTATGAGTATCTATGCGAGATAGATACTCCAAAGCAGCCCGCTCAAAGCTCGCTAGAGTTTTTAAATTTACACAAAAACGAGCTTTTCGAGTGCTTTTTGCCTTATAAATTTAAAGTCGAAGATCGCTTCATCCAACGCAACAAAAACATAAACTCCGCAACCGATCTTACGCTATTTCCCGTGCGTTTTACTGTAAAATTTAAGCCAAATTCAGCTATCATTAGCGTTTTTAAAAACAAAAAGTAAAGAGAGTAAAAATGAACATAGTGATAGTAGAAGACGACATCAATATGCGCAAGTCCCTTGAAATCGCGCTTGGCGAATACGACGATCTAAAAATCAAAAGTTATAAAAGCGCGGTCGAGGCTCTCAAAAAAATGGACGAAAATACCGATTTAATTATTACGGATATCAATATGCCTCAAATGGACGGGCTGGAGTTCATCAAGCGCCTGGAGGGCAAATTTGACGTCATCATCATAACCGGCAACGCCTCGCTAAACAAAGCCATAGAGAGTATGCGTCTTGGCGTAAAGGATTTTTTAACCAAGCCTTTTGACGTGCAAATGCTTTACGAGGCGATTAAAAGGGTAGAGTTTTTAAAACAAAAAGCTCCGAATATTCACGTAAATTTAACCGAAGAACGCACGAGCTCTAGCGTAGATTCTAGCGATTTTGCCGCCAGCTCGCCCGCGCTTGAGTACGCCCTAAATTTAAGCAAGCGCGTCGCAAAAACGGACGCTTCGGTGATGCTGATGGGCGAAAGCGGCGTAGGCAAGGAGCTTTTTGCTAAATTTATCCACAAAAACTCGCCGCGCAAGGACGGCCCATTTATCGCGATAAACATGGCCGCGATCCCAGAAAATTTGATAGAAAGCGAGCTTTTCGGCTTTGAAAAGGGCGCATTTACCGACGCTTCGGCGATGAAAAAGGGGCAGTTTGAGCTAGCCGACGGCGGTACGCTATTTCTAGACGAGATCGGCGAGATGCCTATAAATTTGCAGCCAAAGCTCCTGCGCGCGATCCAGGAGCGCGAGATCACGCGCCTTGGCGCGACGAAAAGCATCAAAATCGACGTCCGTATCGTTTCAGCGACCAATGCCGACCTGCCCGAACTCATACAAAGCGGTAAATTTAGAGAGGATCTGTTTTACCGCCTAAACACCGTTCCGGTCGCCATCCCGCCGCTAAGAGAACGTAAAGAGGAGATCTTGCCTATCGCGGAGCGTTTTTTAGAGCAAAGCTGCGGCGAATTCGGCCTTGGAGCGAAACACTTTTCCGAGGCTGCCGTAAAAGAGCTTCAAAAATACGATTTTCCGGGCAACATCCGCGAGCTAATCTCCGTCGTGCAGCGAGCAGCGATCCTAAGCGAAAGCGAGGAGATACAACCGGGCGATCTTTTTTTGCAGGCTCGCAGCAGAAAGTAGCTTAAATTTAAGCTTCACGCGAGTAAAATAAGCAAGATTTTAGCTTAGATTTTAATTTAGCCGGGCCGAGACGGCGACGCCGAAAACACGGTGCGGTTTTAGTAAATTAAAGCGGCGAATTTGAGCCGACGAGAAGTAAAATTTGAGTTAAATTTAATAAATAAAGCGGTCGCGGATAACTTTCTGCCAAAAACCCGAATTTAGTCCGCGAAACGAGTTTGGTCTTAAACGCGCGACGCAACCGATGAGACTAAGCGTGAGACAGATCACAGCTGAAAAGCAAACAAAATTTAATCCGCAAAGCCAGGCGGGTCTTTGGCGCCGGGTCAAGCCAAATAGGCTTGCCGCAAGGGCTTTGCCGACCGAGATGTAAAAAGAAGTAAAAACAAAGGAGTCTAAAATGAGAAAATTTAACGTTGCCGTCGTGGGCGCGACGGGCGCAGTCGGAGAGGAGCTTTTCCGCGTTATGGAGGAGGTAGATTTCCCTGTAGGCGAGCTACTACCGCTAGCAAGCGCGAAAAGCGCGGGTAGCGAGATAGAGTTTAAG
>CAUPYN010000245.1:0-2943 GCA_963515575.1 uncultured Campylobacter sp. | reverse complement strand
GGCTATGCCTACGTGAGGCACGTGCATGGTGGCTATAAAAAGCGGTATGTCGTATCTGAGCTCTTTTCTAGCGATAGTTTGGCCGTTTTCGTATATGACCCAAACGTATTTAGAGAGATTTTTATGTCCGTTTTTAGAAAAGTAGCTATCTATAAGCGCCATATCTTTTCTAACCTGCGGATTTTTACTATCCATCAGCAGGGTTTCTTTTAGTAAATCTCGCGATTTTTCGTAGTTGCCGTCCATAAAGAAAAATATACCGGCTAAATACGAAGTAAACGGATTTATAAAATTAGGCAAGGCTCTAAAATCGCCTATCGAACTCTCGTATGAGGATAGTATCGCCGAAATTTGCGAGTCGTTTTGAGATTTTTGATCGTTTTGCTCTACTTTGGCGTCTTTTTCCAGCTCGTCTTTAGCCTTTTGCAGTTGCTGGGCATACATATCTTTAGCTCGCCTTTGTCTATCTATGGCTCTGTTTAGCTCCACTCTGGCGCTATCGTAATCTTTCATAGACATAAAGTCTAACGATTTATAAATATTGGTCATAACGCGCTCATAATAATACCCCTCGTAATCAAGCGTATTTTCATTTACTAAAGCCGAACCTATCTCGGCTCCTACCGCAACGCTAGCGTTAAAGTCTCCGCACTGTCTAAGCAACGCGCCTGCTTGATTTGCCGAAAGTACGGCGTCGTCGCTTTTTGCGATCTTATTTTTTTGCTCCGTTACGTCGCAAACTCCGTCGGCAAATTTTTTAGAATAAGCCGCGATGCCGTCTTGATGGCCGGTTACCGCCGCACAGCCTACAAACGATACGAAAATAATACAGCCCATAACGCATCTTTTGATAAATAGACGTTTAAAACCACTCATTTTGCCCCTAGATTTTAGTAATACTTGTATAATGTTGCACCAAATAATATTAAATAAATATTAAGCAAAATCGCAAAATCTTTAAAACATTAATCTTGCGTAGAAATTAAAATAAAGATTTAATATAATAAAAGCAAACCGCCTTGCTCGTCACGAAAAAATTTGCCGATTTTAGAGGCATAAATTTGCGTCCTAGCTTTGTTTTTCAAATTTTTGCTTTAAAATTTTAAAAATCTCGTGCTTTGAGAGCTCGTATTTGTCGTATATCACGGCGTCATCATCGCCGGTAGGCTGCATGAGGCCGTATGCTAGCTCGCGGTCTAGCCCGCCTTTTTTAAATTTAACGTTTAAAACGTCTATTTTGCGCTTGACGTCTATCTCGCAGATACTGATTTGCTTGATATCCTTAAAATAAAATTTGGCGCTTTTACCGCCTTTTTGCACCAAAAATCCATCATCTTCGATACGCAAAAAGCTGACCTGAAGTATCTTTTTTGTGCAAAAAATCGCGCAGATCACGGCAACAGCCATCGTAAAAATGCCCGTGCCGCCCAAGGCGTAGTAAAAATATCCCGCAAAACCCGCGCAAAATAGCGCAATAGCCAAAAATAATGCGCTTGCTGCGCCTTTTTTATTTTCTTTTACCGTCATCTTGGCTCCTTTTTCGCAAATTATACCAAACGGCGGCGTAAATACGGATATTAAAGTACTAAGCGCAAGCGTAAATTTACCGCTTAAAAAGCGTTATGCGCGGATAAATTTTATATCGGCGTTAAAATCGGCGTAATTTTTGCTATAATAAATACGAATTAAACAAAAAATGACCCGGCAATTTGGCTAATTTGCTTTGCGCGGGTAAATTTAAGGACGTAAATGCAAGAAAACACGGTTTTTAATGGCGAGTATTCTCGCAGAGATATTTTTTTAGTTATGACGCTGGTTTATATATTCGGCGTGATATGTAGGTATTATTGGGTCGTTTGGACGTTAGGCATGGACGAGTTTTGGCTTAACGGCGTGCCGCTGCTAACTACTAACGATGCGTTTGCTAACGCGGAGGGTGCGCGCGATATGCTAGCTGGATTTCATCAAAAAGGCGACCTTAGTCCATACGGCGCCTCCATCCCGACGCTAACGTTTTTGCTCAGCAAAATTTTACCTTTTAGTATAGATGTCATAGCGTTTTATTTGAGTACATGTCGATCTCCTGTGCTCGCGGTGCCTGTCATCATAATATCAAGAGAATACATCATGCTAAGCGTAGGCGTCGTGGCGTCTTTGCTAGCCGTTTCGGCGCCAGGGTACTATATCAGGACTATGGGCGGATATTTTGATAGCGATATGCTAAACATAACCCTGCCTGCGCTAACGGTTTGGTCTTTAATCAAACTCGTAAAAAGCCGCTCTAACAAAGATATATTTTTACCGGCCGTTTTTACCGCGCTTTATTCTTGGTGGTACGTTAGCTCGTATTCGTTAAATTTAAGCCTTTTGGTTACGTTTTTATTATATACGCTAGTAGCAGATAGGCGAAACGACGTAAACTATAAAGCTGCTATATTGATGGCGGTCGCTCTTATTAGATTTGACTATCGCAGCGAAGGCGAAATGATCGTTAATTACGTTTTAGCCGTAAAAGTCGTTCTTATAGCGGCGTTATATTTTTCTATGGCGAAAGCTTCCGCTTCTTTAGGCAAAAAGGCCGTTGTCGGCGCGGGCTTGTTCGTAGCGATTTTATTTGTGAGCTTTGGCGGATTTGAGCCGATTTTATACGTGCTTGACGTTTATATAAATAAAAACGTAGGAGGAAATTTAGAGACGCTCTATTTTTATAGCACCAGAAAGACCGTCATCGAGGTGGCTAATATATCTTTTAACACCTTTGCGATATATGCGGCCGGAAACGTTATTACCTTTATAGTTTCTATGGCGGGTCTTGTTTTGCTGGTTATTAAATTTCGCTCCTTTATCCTAGCTCTTCCTATGGCGGCACTCGGGTTTTTATCGTTTGTCGGAGGTGTTAGGTTTGCTATGTATATTACGCCCGTTACCGCGCTAGGATTTGCT
>CAUPYN010000244.1:0-2968 GCA_963515575.1 uncultured Campylobacter sp. | reverse complement strand
TTTTTTGACCGTCCTGCTCATCTTTTGGTGAAATTTGATTTTGCTCGTCGCTGATTGAAACGCTACTTTTAGGTTCTGATTGGTTTTGCGCGATTTCTTGCCCGTCAAACAAATTTTCTTTAAAAACTTGACCGTTTTTGGCGTTTGCATCGTCAAGCTGTGGGTTTTGATCCACAAGGCTACTATCTTGCGACCGCTCCTCAAAAAGGCTGCTTTGAGAGACGGTTTTTGTGCTTATGGCGACCTCTTGCTCCAAAGCCTCTTGGGTAGATTCCGTCAAATTTTGCTCGGTAGCGTTTTTAGGATCGCCGTTTTCGTCGGCGCGCCAGGCTTCCTCGCTCAAATTTTCACGGTTTTTCGGGCCTAAAATTTTCACGCTCTCTATGCCGCTTTCATCATCCAAGTCCATCAAATTTAGCCCCGCATTCACTACGCCGTCGATGTAGCGCGCGTGGAGTAAAAAGAAAAAATGATCGCCCTTTAGTGCGTGAAATTCGCTGTTTTTGATGAGGCGACTTACGCGTTCGCCGCTTTTTAGAGGCGTGGCCTTGTCCTCCTCGCCCCAAAATATAAACGCCTTGCCGCCAAAGTCCGCAAATTTAGAGCTAAAGTCCTCATCGACGACGTTTTTTAGGGTCTCGTACATCGTTTTGCTCATGCCTTTTACGTCTTTCGTGGCGAAAAATTTGTATAAAAATCCAAGCCCAAACAGCTTTAAAAACTTAAACAAAGCGATCTTAAAACGCACCCAAAGCGGCTTTTTAGCTACGATGCCGGCCGAGCTTAAAAGTGCGAGATATTCGGGATTTAGCAGGGTTGCGACCTTGCCGCCGAAGCTATGTCCGAAGATGATTTTGGGGCTTGCGCCAAGCTCGTCTAAAAAGGATTTTATGATTTTTGCGTAGTCTTTCGTCGCTAGCGCGCCGTGCATGCTGCTCGCGCCAAAGCCCGGCATATCGACGTAAACGTGCCTAAAGTCATTAAAATACATGCCGAAAGCCTTTTTCATGATCTCTTTGTTTGCGCCCCAACCGTGCAAAAATAGTGCGACGTCCTTATGCGCGGGATTTACGGTTTCGTAGCTGATGCGGTAAATTTTGCCGCCGTATTTTACCTCTTTGACCGCCATTATTCGCCGCTTCCGGCTCGTTTTTTAGCCTCATATATGCTTTGTAGTACCTCGACGGCCTCGCATAGGCGCTCGTATTCGCCCATATTTAGCAGCACGGCTTCAAATTTGTTATTTTTAACGATCACGGCGCGCTTCATCTGCGCCTTACCGACCTTTCCTAAGACGGCGCTAAAATTTCGCACCACTTCGGTCGCCGTGTAAATTTCATCTTTGCTAAAAGTAGTCATTTATGTTCTTTGCGTAAAATTTTGTGTAAAATATAGCGTATCATCCTTTAAACTTAAATTAAAATAGCATATTGTATTATATTTGGTTGATTTTTAGTTAAGCAGGAGAAATTAATGAACAAATATTATACAGTAAAAAAATGTAAAGACAATAAGACCGCAAGGCGCGCGTTTTCTATGATCGAGCTTATATTTGTGATAGTGATATTAGGCGTATTGGCTGCTATAGCTATACCTAGGATAAACGCTAGTAGAGATGATGCCTTGGCTGTTACGATGTTTACGAACATAAATCAGGTGGTAGACGAAGTACAAAACTATTATGCGTCTACGGGTAAGACCGACTTTGCATTTAAAAATATAGCTGCCCCCGATAGTCCAGATAGAAGTTACGATATATCTCGACCGCATTTTATCGTAGAGTACGGCGTAGACAACGGTCTTGATCCTGCACCCAGCAGCGGACGCAGATCCAAGTCTTGGCTGTTTATGACAAAAGAGGTTGCAACTATGTACGGCGACTTCGTAAAATATTGCGTGGCGCTAAATGTGGGTTACATGTCTAATTCTGATAAATACGGCGTAATCATAAACAACAACTGGCGCCACAATGAGTAAGGAGCGCTACAACCCGGAGATAGCAGGGTATGCGACAAGTTAAGGACGCTAATAGAAAAGAAGTATAAATCAAAAGATGCGGGGTTTGATATGTATGAGATACCATTCGTAAACCAGATAGAGGACTCCATACTCTATCCTCATTGATAAATCTACGGTTTGTCAAACCGTCGTCATCTTTAGGACGCTAAGTCTAAAAATAAAAAGCGTCCCACTTCCGAAAAAACCTACGACTACTTAAATCTTATAAACATTTTGAGCTACAAAATCGACTCGATATTTTCTACAATTTGCCTTTCGCCGACGTTATGGAGTTGATAAATTTATAGTCGATATTTATCTCGCGCTCTTTGGGCAAGCTTGCGGCGAGTCGCTCCAGTGTCCTCTCAAAATCGTCAAATAGATAATTGGCCATACTGCCCGGGTTTGGATTAATCTCGTTTAGATAGACTTCGCCGTTTATCTCGAAAAAGTCGCAGCGTATCAGCGCCCCGTCAAAGCCGCAGTTGTAGATGCGCTCAAAGCTTTGCTTTAGCTTGGCGGCTAGCTCTGCGCCGATGTCGGCCTCGCGCGCCCTACTCTCGTTTGAAAAGCTCATATATTTTTGCTCGTAGTCTAGAAATTCCTTCTTTTTTGGCTCTTCGATGATAGAAAATTTGATCTCGCCGTCCGCCTTGCAGCCTGCTAGATTGTACTCCTTCACGCCCTCGATAAATGGCTCAACCAGGATCTCTTTATCAAACTCATACGCCACGTCTAGGCCGTACTCTAGCTCGCTAGCGTCTTTTATCACGCTAACTCCTATCGAGCTTCCTAGGCGAAGCGGCTTTAGGATCACGGGTAGCGGCAGGCTAGGTGCCTTTGCTCTGCTTACAACCTCGTAGTTTAGGGTATTTACGCCCGCTTTTTGCGCTAGCAGTTTGGTTAGCTCCTTGTTATAGCTTAGCGCGCTAGCCTCGACGCGAGGGCCGATGTAGCTAAGGCCGTAAAA
>CAUPYN010000243.1:0-2973 GCA_963515575.1 uncultured Campylobacter sp. | reverse complement strand
TGCCAAGCCCCTTTAAAACGTAAATCGCGATGATAGCGTAAGGCAAAAGATAAAGCAGGTCTTTGTTTTTTTCGATAAAAATTTTATTTAGCACGGGCTCGATCACCCACGCCGACGCCGCAGTGCCGCCGCTAGCCATCAGCATGCCGGCGATGGCGATGATAAAATACGAAATATAATCCCTAAAATATGGCGCAAACCGCCGCAGGACCTCTTTTAGGCTCATCTGCTTCATATCTTTTCCCACATGCAGCCGTTTGGAGTATCCATGAGGCTGATACCGTTTGCGGCTAGCATATCGCGGATTTTATCGGATAGCTCGTAGTTTTTAGCCGCCTTGGCTTCGTTTCTTTGATTTATCAGATCCTCGATGTAGGCTCGTTTTTCGTCGCTCACGCCAAACTGAAAATACTCAAATACATCCACCTGCAAGATGCCGAGCACCCGCGCTATTAGCTCCAAATTTGCCGCGATTTCGCCTTTTTTGGCTTTGTCTTTAGGATTTGCGTCTAGCTCGTCGTTTGCACTGCGGACAAACTCATCTACGCAAGCAAGCGCCTTTGAGGTGTTTAGATCGTCCCCCATCGCAGACATAAATTCGCTCTTAAATTTCTCGTTTGCGCTTAAATTTGCCGCCGCGCCAAGAACTCGTTTTTTTAGGCGGTAAATTTTATCCAGGCGCTTTTTTGCCGCGTTTAGATCATCTTCGCTAAAGTTAAAATTCGCCCTATAGTGGCTAGAAATCAGATAAAATCTCACCGCCTCGCCCAAATTTCGCTCTAGCGCGTCCTTAACGAAAAAGCTATTTCCGAGGCTCTTGCTCATTTTTTCGTTATTTACTTGGATAAAGCCGTTGTGTAGCCAGTATTTAGCCAGGCTCTTACGCTCGGCGCAGCGGCACTGCGCGGCCTCGTTTTCGTGGTGAGGAAAGAGCAAATCAAGCCCGCCCGCGTGGATATCGATCTCAAATTTTTCGCCGCTGCTTAGGTGCTTTTTTATCATCGCGACGCACTCGGTGTGCCAGCCTGGGCGACCGCGACCAAACGGACTTTCGTACCATTTCTCGTCAAATTTCCATAGCACGAAGTCTTTTTTGTCCTCTTTTTGCAAATTTGACTCGACGCGAGCGACGTTTGCCTCGGTGTCAAATTTACCGCTCAGGCTCAAATACTGCGCGTCTTTTGCGGTATCAAAGTATATGCCGTCGTCCGCGATCTCGTAAGCAAAGCCTTTTTTTAGTAAAATTTCGATGTACTCTGTCATCTCTTTTAGCGTCTGCGTCGCCTTTGGTTTGACGTCTGGCTCAAGCACGTTAAGCGCGCTCATATCGCGCTCGTAGCTTGCGATGTATCTATCCGTGATCGCTTCTAAACTCTCGCCGCTTTCGCTCATTTTCTTTAAAATTTTATCGTCGATGTCGGTGTAGTTTCGCACGAATTTGACCTTGTAGCCAAGCTCGCTTAACGTGCGCCTAAGTAGATCAAAACTAATCGCGCTTTTAGCGTGTCCTAAATGCGCGTCGTCATAAACCGTCGGCCCGCAGACGTAAATGCGTACAAAGTCGCTTTTCACGGGCTCGAATTCCACTTTTTTTCTCTTTACGCTATCAAAAATTTGCATCTAAAAATTTCCTTAAAAATATCAAAATCACTGCTTCTAAAACCAAAACCGCGCTTAAAAGCGCTATTTTTTTAGGCTCAATTATAGCTAAAAATTTCCTTATCCCAAAAAATTTAACGTTTAAAGCTAGCGTCAAAAACCCGCCCAGCGAGCTAGCAAGCGCTAGTCCGAATGCACCGTAAATTTGCATCAGCGCGACTGCTAAAACGAGGTTAAAAACGAGCGTGATAACGGCGATTTTAGAGGCTAGCTTTTGTTGTAAATGCGCATAAAGCCAAAGCGAAAAAAGTTTAGCAAGCCCAAACGGCAAAAGTCCTATCATATAGGCTGCCAAAACGCTTGCGGTCGCCGCCGTATCGGCCTGCGTGAAGCTTCCGCGCTCAAAAAGCAGCTTGATGATAGGCTCGGCTAAAACGATGCCGCCGATGGCTGCCGCAAAGAGCAGAAAATATAAAATTTCAAAGCTTTTTCGCATCCATTTTAGAGCTTCGGCTTCGTTACCGGCCTTGATCTGGCGCGTGATTTTAGGAAAAAGCGCGGTTGAGAGCGCGATCGCAAATATCGCTAAAGGTAGCTGAAAAATGCGATTGGCGTAGAAAAGATAGCTGATCGATCCAGCCGCCAAAAACGACGCCAGCCACGTATCCATAAACGAGCTTAGCTGCATGGCGGAGGATCCCACTAGGCCGTGGAAAAAGTTGCTAAAAAAACCCTTTGTATCGGCTCTTTTACCGCGGGCAAATTTAACTAGGCCACCGAAAAATAGCTTTGAGATTCCGTTAAATTTAAGCGCGATAAGATGCGCAATGAGCTGTAAAACGCCGCCTACAACGACGCCAAAGCTAAGATAATAAGCCGCGACTTTAGGCTCCTGTCCGCAGGCCAAAATCAAAGAGCCGATCATGGCTAAATTTAGCAAAGCCGTCGAAAATGCCGTCGTCGCAAAGTGCCCGCGATACTGCAAAAGCGAGGCTAAAAATGTAACGGCAAAGATGAGTGCGAGGTAGTAAAAGTTGATTTTTACGAGCGGGACGGCTTCGTTTATGTCGCTAGGCGCTAGGCCTGTGGCGATAACGGCGGTAAAAAACGGAGCGAATAAATTTACTAAAAGCGTGAGAATGCCGATAAAGGCTAGAAATTTAAGAAAAATCTCGGCGCTAAAGAGCGATTTTTTGTTTGATTTAGTAAAATTTGGCAAAAAAGCGTTGGCAAAAGCCCCCTCGCCAAAGATACGGCGCAGTAAATTTGGTATCTTAAACGCAATAAAAAATATATCGCTGTAAATGCCAGCACCTAAAGTAGAAGCCGTGAGCAGGTCGCGCACGAGCCCCAAAACTCGCGAAACCATGATGC
>CAUPYN010000242.1:0-3023 GCA_963515575.1 uncultured Campylobacter sp. | reverse complement strand
AAAATTTAGGAGAAATTTCTATGAAAAAAGAAGACATAAAAGAGCTGATCGAGTTTTTTAACGACATGGATATGAACCGCATAAAGATAAAAAGCGGGGATTTTGAGGTCGAGCTTGAAAAATTCGCCGACTGCTGCGAGCTGCCAAAGCCAGTCATCCAGGCTCCCGCCCCGACGCCGACTCCGGTAAACGTCGTGGTAAACTCAGAGGTCAAAGCTCCTGCTAATTCTCCAAAAGACAGCATAAAATCGCCTATGGTCGGTACTTTCTACGCTGCTCCAAGCCCTGGCGCGGCGCCGTTTGTCAAAGTAGGCCAGCGCGTGAGAAAAGGCGACGTCGTAGGCATCATAGAAGCGATGAAGATCATGAACGAGATCGAGGCCGAATTTGACTGCCAGATCACCGAACTGCTCGTTTCCGACGGTCAGCCGGTCGAGTTTGGCTTGCCGCTATTTGGCGTGGAGAAAATTTGATGGAAATAAAAAGAATTTTGATCGCAAATCGCGGCGAAATCGCGCTGCGAGCCTTGCGAACGATAAAGGAAATGGGCAAAGAAGCAGTCGTGGTCTATTCCACGGCCGATAAAGACGCGCTCTACGTCAAATACGCCGACGTGGCGATTTGCATCGGCAAGGAGCGCTCAAGCGACAGCTACCTAAATATCCCCGCAATCATTAGCGCGGCCGAAATCAGTGAAGCCGACGCGATATTTCCGGGCTACGGATTTTTAAGCGAAAATCAAAATTTCGTCGAAATTTGCTCGCATCACAAGTTAAAATTTATCGGTCCTAGCGTAGCCGCGATGGCGCTGATGAGCGATAAAAGCAAAGCAAAGCAAGTTATGCAGCGCGCGGGCGTTCCCGTGATCCCTGGCTCTGACGGCGCGGTAGCCGACACCAAAGCGGCTAAAGAGCTAGCTAAAAAAATCGGCTATCCGGTCATCCTAAAAGCAGCAGCCGGCGGCGGCGGGCGCGGCATGCGCGTGGTCGAGCGCGAGGAGGATATCGAAAAGGCGTTTTGGTCGGCCGAGAGCGAGGCGATGAGCGCGTTTGGCGATGGGACGATGTATATGGAAAAATACATCCTAAACCCGCGCCACATCGAGGTTCAGATCATCGGCGATAGCCACGGCAACGTCCTGCATATCGGCGAGCGCGACTGCTCTATGCAGCGCCGCCACCAAAAACTGATCGAAGAAAGCCCTGCAATACTACTAGACGAAGCGACGCGAGAGAGGCTACACGAAACGGCGATAAAAGCAGCAAAGGCTATCGGCTACGAGGGTGCGGGAACGTTTGAGTTTTTAGTCGATAAAAATTTGGATTTTTACTTCATCGAGATGAACACGCGCCTGCAAGTAGAACACTGCGTGAGCGAGATGGTAAGCGGCCTAGACATCATCGAGCTAATGATAAAAGTAGCCCAGGGCGAGGCGCTACCGCCGCAAGAGAGCATCACGCTAAAAGGCCACGCCATCGAGTGCCGCATCACGGCCGAGGATCCAAATACGTTTACGCCAAGCCCCGGCAAGATAACCAAATACGTCTGCCCGGGCGGCCGAAACGTGCGCATGGATAGCCACATCTATCAGGACTACTCGATCCCGCCGTATTACGACAGTATGATCGGCAAGCTCATCGTCTGGGATACCGACCGCAACCGCGCGATACGCAAGATGAAGGTCGCGCTAGAACAGCTCGTCATAAGCGGCATCAAAACCACGCGAGACTTTCATATAGCGATGATGGAAAATCGCGATTTCATCGAAAACAACTACGATACCAACTACCTCTCCCGCCATTAAATTACGGGCTGAACGGATACGTATTTTTACCTTGCCTAGCGGCCAAAAGGCTGCGGGCTAGGTAAACCTAGCTCAAATTCGCTTTATTTAAAAACCGACCGAGACGTTTTGGGGCGGACGGACAAATCGCCGTTACGCTAACTTAGGGCAAATTTGCCGTTACGTTTTATTTATAAACTTACGGCGCTTACCGCGGAAATGCCAGGCAAAATCAAATTTATCCCGGCAAAATCGGCGACTTAAAATCAATCCTATTTCATTTACGCCAAATTTAGAGTTTGTCGGGCGCTCCGCCGAGAGATAACCAAAATTTATCTCACACCATCTAAAATCGTTTTAGCGGGCGGAATTTGACGCATAAGCTTTAAATAGATTTTGAGTTTTATAAATTTAGCCGCAAATCCGCCAAATCCTAAAAACGCAAATTCGGTTATCGACATTGCTTTATCCATGACAAAAACGGCGCCGCAAAAAATCCGTATGATTTTGCCTAGTTTTCGCTCCGCCGCGCCTAAAATAAATTTCGGCAAAAATCGGTGCTACGGTTTAGGTAAAACAGGCGATTTGCGGCCAAAACGCCGCTTATAGTCTAAATTTGTGCGGCGACTAAGTTAAAAGCCGCGATTTTATCCTAGCTTAAAAATATCAAGGTTTAAATTTAACTCGTCTATGATAGATAAAAGCTCTAAAATTTCCTTTTTGATCTGTGCGGCGTCCTCAAGGCTAGGCGGCAGCAAAAAGAGCGTCGTCTCAAATTTATTTTTCGCTCCGTTTAAAAATAGGTAAAATTTATCGTCCATAAACGCAGCGCTCACGCCCATCTCTCCCGCAAATTTTTCTTTTAACTCGCGCAAGCGCTTCATGAATGCGGGCGTCAAAAGATACCTTGCTTCGACCTTGTCGTCCGTAAAAACCCTAAATTCATCGTTAAAAAGAGTATCGTCCATCTGCTCTTTTTCGCCTAAAAATTTAGTATTTAGAGTGCGGCTTGCCACTATCGTTTGCCCGCTAAATTTCTTGTAAAACTCGCAGACTAAAACCGAGCCGCTAAAGGCTTGGGCATTGCTATAGATTGTATAGAAAGCTGTAGCGACAAAAAGGACTGAGGCTATTTCCGGAGAGCAGCCGGTGCCGGCGACGATAGTTCCGCCCGGTATCCTTATTGCTTCGCTTAAGCTAAATTTGACGCCGTTATAAATGCCGCTGATTTGATCTTCGG
>CAUPYN010000241.1:0-3037 GCA_963515575.1 uncultured Campylobacter sp. | reverse complement strand
GCCTTGGGTCGTTAAAAAATATATCGACGAGGTGTTTATGAGCGGCATGGGCAAGATAGTGGCAAACGACGGACGGCACAGCGCGAGTCCAAACGACGGATACGGCACCGGCGGCCTGATAAAGGGCAAATCGCACATGCTAAGCGTCACTTGGAATGCGCCGCTTCAGGCGTTTGACAAGCCGGGGGATTTTTTCGAGGGCGTAGGCGTGGACGGCGTTTATTTGCATTTCCATAAAGCCAACGAGTTTTTAGGCACGAAAAGGCTGCCTACTTTTATGTGCAACGACGTCATTAAAAATCCTGATGTAGAGCGTTTTATGAAAGATTACGAAGCGCATCTAAAAAGGGTTTTTGGCTGATTGCGAGCGGGCTAGCACCTAACCTGCTCGTTTGCTAAGCTAAATTTAACCGCCTTTGCTTCTAAATTCGGCTCGGGGCAAACGGCAAATTTAATCAAAATAAAAAAGGAAAAATATGGCCTATCCGCTACTTGGCACGAAAATAGTGATAGACGAAGAGAAGGTTTTACGAGAGAAAAAGTATAGGCTAGACGTAATATACGAATATTTAGACAAGCTTGCCGAGCAGTGTGACTTGATCAAGATTGACAAAAATACTTTTCACGCGAAAGGGGATGGAAACGATTTATCAAATTTGGGTCTATTTATGTGTAGATACGTAGTAGAAAACGAGTGGCTAACCAAGAATATCAAAGAGTGGGTTTGCATTAGCGAACGATGTGGAAATGAGGATATGGTAGCAAGATTTAAAAAAGAGAAAATGGGAATTTGGGAATGAACGGCAAACGACGTATCCGCAAAAAACGCCCGTATGATGTTTGCGTGCCTTTTAGCTTGCACTTTGTAGGCTATTTGCGCTGCTTACGCGAAGCTTAAATTCGCCATTAAATTTTAAAAATTTAAAACGCAAATAACGTAATCTGCGAGTTTATCGTCTCGTTTACGAAACCCTCTTTGTAAAAAGCGCGAGCATCGCCTCTACGTCTTTGACGCTATGTTTTAGCGCGTTTATATCAAGGGGGCGGCAGACATTTTCCAGCGCCTGGGCCGTGTCTTGCTTAACAGCTCAGGTTTACTAAATTTTCTTGCTAAATTTCGCGCCGCGCGCCGTAAGCCGCACTTCAAGCTTGCTATAAAGCATAAATTTCGCCGTTTTTACCGTATCTTTCAAAAAACGACTCCAATAAATCGCTCATTCTAGGCACCTAGCCTAGGTAAATTTGTATCACCTAGTCACACCGAAACGAAAGCGGGTAAAAATAGTAGCTTTAAGCTTCGTTTGAAGTTTTAGATTATATAATTGCTGGCTTAATGATAGCAGTTATTAATCTTAATCTTAAGGAGAACGGATGAGAAAAATCGTTTCTGGCGCGTTAATCGCCTCTTTATTTGCGGCTTCGGCATTTGCTTTTAGCGTAGAGGGCGAGCCTAACGTAAAATTTGTCGGCTATAAGCTGGCAAATAAAACAGGTGTTGAAGGTACGTTTAAAGAACTAGGCTTTAAAAGCGCGGAAAATGCTAATTTCGCGGATTTTTTAAAGAGCTTTGAATTTAACATCGATCCAAAAAACATAAACACAAAGCTTCCCGACCGCGATAAACGTATCGGCATAATCTTCGACGGCAACGTAATCGCAGCTAAAATCGTATCGGCTAGCGGCGACGATAAGGCCGGCGAAATAGAAGTCGAAGTAAGCGTAAAAGGAAATAGCAAAACCTACAAAACGCAGTATACGGTTGAGGGCGGCACGCTAAAAGCTAAAATCGGCGTCGATCTTTTAGCCGATCTAAAACTAGACGAGACTTTTGCTAAATTTGCAACCGCAGCCAAGGCGTTTCACGGAGGCAAAAGCTATCCGGACGTAGAAATCTCGCTGGAAGCTAAAATAAAATAATCCTCAAATTCGGCGCAGATATAGGCGAGACTAAGTCCGTTTGCGCCGAATTTATCCCTAAAACGCAAAACTACTCAAATTTAAGCAAATATCTTAAAAACGCGCCAAAATTTAAGGCAAATTCGATATTACGATAATGCGGCGCAAAAGTCGGCTGGATTAATTTACGCCGAGCAATAAAACCAGGCCGCTTAAATAATCGCTACCGAATTTAGCCTCACTAGCCGCCGAGACTACGAGGCTAAACCTGGCTTTGTTTATTTAAGTAGTTTATAAATTTTTGCTTTATTGCCCAGATAAACCTGCTCAAATAGATTTTTATCGTGATTATCCAGCAAAAACATCTGCACGAAGGCCGAATCGTAAGCTTTTTGATCTAAAATCAAAATCCTCTCGTAATCAGCCAAAAATAAGACGTGGATATCCGCGCTTTCGTCCAGCTTTTTATCGTTTTTTACGAGGTTGCCGTCCGCGCCTCTAGCTATATGATGATGGGAATTTATTTTTACCTCTTTGCCGTTATGTAGCAGATGCGGACTGTCTATGCCGGGCAACGTCCAGCCGTCGCCTAGGTCTAGCTTGCCGTCAGCTTCTATAGTAAACTGATAGCCGACGTGTACCGTTCTATCCAGCCGCTCCTCGCCCGTAGCGATATTTATGGAGGTAAATTTTAAGATAGCGGGCAGCATGTCTATTATCTCAGGCACAAAGTAATAATAAACGTCTCTCGTTTTTTTAGGAAGCTTAAAATTTTCGTCGTTTAGAGATTTTAAAAATTTATTTATATCTTTTTCGCCGTAGTCTTTTTCCGCTCTTAACAACAATGAACCGGGCTTTTCATCCAGACTTTTTTCGATGTATTCTACGCTTAGTCTTGCCATATTAGCCGAGGCGGTTTGATTTTTGTTTAGCATAAAGGCCGATAAAAAAGCGTATTCGCCTATCTGTCTACTGCCGGGGTCTGAGACGACTTTGACGTCGGCATAATATCTAATCAAATATCCAAAATCCCACCAAGATACCACATAATCCTCTCTACTAGCCTTATCTTTTAGCTGTACTAAAGGTGCGATAGAACTCTTAAAAAGCGTAGGCGGAACGAGAAATCTATATATAAAAT
>CAUPYN010000240.1:0-3038 GCA_963515575.1 uncultured Campylobacter sp. | reverse complement strand
CCAACGTAGATTTCGCCGACGAGCTCTATTTTTGCGCCGTTTGGGTTTAAATTTCGCTCGCCGTTACAGGCCTTTTTACACGCGGTTTCGACAGCGTCCGTCAAATCTGCCTCGCGTAAATTTTTAGTTTCCGCTTCCGCACTATTTTTGCCGGCTTTCAAATTTACACCCGTAGCCTCGTCTAAATTTAGCGCGTCCGTGCCGTCAAATTTATCAAATTCGCCCACCTCAAAGCTAGGCTTAGAGCAAATTTTTCCGTTTAGCAAAATCTTGCCGCTTTTTATAAGTTCAGCGGCTTTGTTTCGGCTGATATTTAGGCGGTTTGCGACAAATAGATCAAATCTCAATCATCCGCCTTAGCTCGTCCTCGGTTATCGTAGCGACGCCTAGCTCGCGCGCTTTATCCAACTTGCTGCCCGCCTCCTCGCCGTAAAGCACGAAGTCCGTTTTCTTGCTCACCGAGCCGCTTACTTTTGCGCCGTTTGCTTCCAAAATAGCCTTAAATTCATCCCTGCTCTTGCTAAGCGTGCCCGTTATCACAAACGTTTTGCCGCTTATCGCGCTTTGCTTTGTCTCAAAACTCTGCGCTTGCGGGCTAACGAAACGCAAAATTTCGTCCAAATTTTGCCTATTTACCTGCATAAACTCCGCGTAACTCTCCGCCATTGCCTCGCCGAAGCCTTCGATCGCGGCCACCTCGCCAAAGCTTAGCTCGCGCCAGTTTTGCGGATAAATTTGAGCTATCTTTTTAGCCGCTACTTCACCGATGTGCTCGATACCCAGGCTCGCTATAAAGCTATGCAGTGCGGGTGTACGGCTAGCCTCGATGGCACCGAGTAAATTTGCGATCTTTTTATCCTTAAAGCCTTCTAACCGCGCCAAATCCTGCGCCGTAAGCTCGTAAATGTCGGCGATTTTGGCGACCAAGCCCGCCTCAAAAAGCTGATTTACGATCGCGTCGCCAAGTCCGTCGATATTTAGGCACTTTTTGCTCGCAAAATGTATGAGCGAATTTATCACGCGAGCCTTGCATTCGAGGTTTTGACACTTAATAAAAACGCCCTCGTCTAGCAGCATCGACCCACATACGGGACACTCGCGCGGCCTCTCTATCGGGGTTTGCGAGCCATCTCTGCGCTGTTTAAAGACGCCCGTGATCTTTGGTATCACGTCGCCCGAGCGGATAATGCTGATAAAATCATTCTTTTGCACGCCTAGGCGCTCGATCTCGTCAAAGTTATGCAGCGTGGCGGACTTTACTATCGCGCCGTCGATATTTACAGGCTCAAGCACGCCCACAGGAGTCACGACGCCGCTGCGTCCGACCTGAAACGCGACGTCAAGCAGCCGTGTGGTCTTTTCGATCGCGGGGAATTTATAGGCGACCATAAATTTAGGAAATTTCTCCGTGTAGCCAAGCTCCTCGCTAGCCGCAATACTTTGCACTCGCACCACCAGTCCGTCCATCATAAAAGGCTTGCTATCACGCTGCGCTACGAGCTGCTTATACGCATCCTCGATCTGCTCGGCAGTGCAGCAAATTTTAAAAAACTCCTCGCGCTCAAAGCCCTGCGAATAAATAAAATCCATCATCTGCGAATAGGTTTCAAGGCCCAAATTTTGCTCGCCATAGCCCCAGGGCTTAAACCTCAGCCTGCGCGACGCCGTCACGGCGCTATCTAGCTGACGCAGGCTGCCGGCGGCCGCATTTCGCGGGTTTGATAGCTGTAACTCGCCCTTTTGCGCACGGGCGAAATTTATCTCGTCAAAGTCGTTTTTAGCGATCACGACTTCGCCGCGGATCTCGATCCTACCGTTATAGGCGATTTGCAGCGGGATATTTTTGATGACTTTGGCGTTGTTTGTTACGTCCTCGCCCGTTATGCCGTCGCCGCGCGTGATAGCTCGCACGAGAGCGCCGTTTTCGTAGAGTAAATTTAAGCTAGCACCGTCAAATTTTGGCTGAAGCGCAAACTCCAGCCCCTCTTTGTCGCCGCGCTTTAGCCACGCCAGCAGCTCATCAAAACTAAAAATATCCTCCATCGACCACATACGAGCGCCGTGGCGAGCTTTGACAAAGCCATCGCTAACCTCGCCGCCGACGCGCTTTGTCGGGCTAAACATCGAGATATCGCCGGGATTGGCCCTCTCAAATTCCAGCACTTTATGATAAAGCTCGTCGTACTCCTCGTCGGTGGCTATGGGCGCGTCGTCGGTGTAGTAGGCCTTCGCCCACGCGTTTAGCGTATCGACTGCGGTTTCGTACTCTTTTTTTGTCATTTTTTACTCCGAATTTTGCGTATTTATTTGAATTTATCGCTGCGTTAGCTCGCTAGCGTCGCACAAATGTACGTTCTCATAAACCCTAGCTATCTCGTCTCTAACTCTCATCAGCGCAAATCCCAGTAAATTTTGTCCGCGCCACTTTACCGGATTTTGCGCGTTTTGCTCATTTGCGCTCATGCCTATACCCCAAATTTTATCGTGGGGGCTAGCCTCGACTAAAATTTTATCCTTAGTAGAGAGCAAAAACTCGCGTAAACCATCGTTTTGGCTAAATTTTAAATAATTTGCGTTTAAGACGATGCCAAATTTTATCTCGTCCCAAAAATCAGCGTCGAAATCTCGCACCCGCCTACCCAGGTCTTTCATCTTCTTTGGGTCTTTTGCAGCTAAAATTTTCTCTAAAATCTCCGTATCGCCGAAACACTCAGCTTTTTTAGCCATCATGTATTGCTCGGCGAAAACATATCTCTGGCTCTCGATAAAGACGGACGGATACCACTGGCTTAGGCAGCTAGTGCCGATCTGCGCTTCTTTTTGATGGCCCCAAAATAGCAAAAATTTGTCCGCTTTACCGGCACCGTATCGCTTTTTAAGCCATTTTAGATCATATCTAGGCTCGTGCTCCCAAATATCGATCAAAAAATCGTCGCCGTTTGCAATCAGTGTGCTCTCGTCCTCGCCAATCGTATCATTCCAGTATCCGCGCCACGTTGCAGGCTCGGGGAAAAGGCGTATATACTCGCGCCGTTTGT
>CAUPYN010000239.1:0-3041 GCA_963515575.1 uncultured Campylobacter sp. | reverse complement strand
CAATATTTATGACACTAAATGACGATCTTAACCAAGGTCAAAGCCTTACTGATGCTATTATGAAATTTAAAAATCAACTAGGCGACGTGGTTATAGCCATGATAAAACTAGGTGAAAATACAGGTAATATGTCCGAGTCTTTACAAAAACTATCTGATATATTACAAGAGATTTGGGAAAATCAGAGAAAATTTAAAAAAGCCATGAGATACCCTATAACTGTAATGTCGGCTATGGCTATTGCTTTTATAGTGCTTATGATGTATGTCGTACCTAAATTTAGAGAGATTTTTGAGCAACTTGGGGCAGATTTGCCAACCCCGACTCTTATCCTACTAGGTATAGAAAGCGCTCTTAGCAATTATGGCCTTTATATGTTAATTGGTTTTATAACTACTATTTTCATTATGAAGCATCTGTATAAAACCAATCAAGAGTTTAAGTATGGCTTTGATAAATTTTTATTAAAGGTGTACCTAATAAATAAAATCATATTTTATTCTACCATGAATAGATTCAATCTAATTTTTACAGAACTAGTTAGAGCTGGTATCCCGATAGCGGAAGCTTTGGAAACGGCAACATTGACAATTAATAACCAAGAAATACACGATAAGCTCGCAACCATAAAAATAGCCGTCCAAAGAGGCATATCGCTAACTGAAGCTATGAGAGATACCGAACTTTACGAGAGTATGCTTATTCAGATGCTAAGCGCAGGAGAAAGAGGCGGCGCGATAGACGCAATGCTTGAAAAAGTAACGGATTATTATAAAGCCAAATTTAGTGACCTAGTAGATAATATATCAGGCTATATAGAGCCTATTATGCTTTTATTTATGGCGGCTATGGTTATACTCTTGGCTCTTGGTATATTTATGCCTATGTGGGATCTTGGAAATGCGGTTCAGGGTCGCAAATAAGAAATAGGAAAAAGGGAAAGCTAATGCAACAAAACTTTC
This sequence comes from uncultured Campylobacter sp., assembly GCA_963515575.1. Taxonomy (GTDB): domain Bacteria; phylum Campylobacterota; class Campylobacteria; order Campylobacterales; family Campylobacteraceae; genus Campylobacter_A. Next base: position 2,079 of record CAUPYN010000239.1, on the reverse strand, counting down.
AAGAAAGACAGGTCAATAGCGATGCTTTTTTAGTATCCAAAACAGATACCAAGGGCAGGATAATATATTGCAACGTACCTTTTGCTCAAATAGTAGGAGCAAAAGGTAACGAGCTTATCGGCAAGCCTCACAACATCGTAAGGCATCCTGATATGCCTCGCATAGTATTTAAAATTTTATGGGAGTATGTAAAAAATAAAAAAGAAGTTTTTGCTTATGTTAAAAACAAAAGCTTTGACGGTTCTTTTTACTGGGTATTTGCCAACGTAACCGCATCCTTGGATCAAAACGGCGAAATTATAGGTTATTATTCTGTTCGCCGTAAGCCCAATCCAAAAGCGCTAGATGTTATTATACCGCTCTACAAGCAACTTTTAGAAGCCGAAAAAAACGGCGGAATGGACGCTTCATCAAAACTTCTTGACAGCATATTACAAGAAAAAAATAAAAGCTACGATGAGCTAATGAATAACTTGCAAAGACTATAAACCAAGGAAAAAAATGTTTTTTAAGAAAGAAAAAGTAAATTACGATGAAATTTTAAACGTAGTAGAGCAGGCTAGAAACGGCTTTTTAGAACCTAGAATTTTACAAATCGATCCAAATTCGCAGATTGGTAAAATCGCCCTTGGAATAAACGATTTACTTGATCAAATCGAAGCTTTACAGCGAGAAATGGGAACTTGCGTAAAATCTGCAGAAGAAGGAATAACATACAGGAATATCTTTACGGAAGGTTTTCGCGGCCTTTTTAAAAGTAACGCCGTTTCGATGAGCGAGGGCGTAGAGGGCATAAAAGCCGGACAAAAAGGCAAGGTAAGAGGTCTGCTTTCGGAAAAATTTAGCGAATTAGGAAACGGTAATGACGGTATTTTGGAAGTACAAAACGACCTAAATCAAAGCATTAAAAATCTAACTCAAATAGCTACTATGGCGCAAGATACTTCGTCTAAGGCAAACGAAAGTATGTCCGCGGTAAGCGAGCTAAGCGTTAATATGGGCGACCTTGAACTCCTAATAAGCCAGTCTACGGAAGCTATTAGAAATTTAACGCATAGAACCGAAGAGATTTCTTCAGTTGTAAATTTAATCAAAGATATCGCCGAGCAGACAAATTTACTTGCTCTTAACGCCGCTATAGAAGCCGCTAGAGCCGGAGAACACGGTAGAGGCTTTGCCGTCGTTGCCGACGAAGTACGTAAACTAGCCGAAAATACGCAAAAAGCCACAAGCGAGATAGGTATAAATATCCAAACGCTTCAGCAACAAACAAACGATCTAAACGAAAATTCCAACAAAATCACGCAAATAGCGCAAGTAGCCAATGTAAGCGTAGCTAAATTTAAAGATGCCGTAAACGTCTTTAGTCAGGGCGCAACGCAGAGCGCAAAAATTTCAAAATACGTCGAAAATAAAACCATCGGCATCATTGGCAAGATCAACCGCGTAACGTATTTGCAAACGGCTTACTCTAACGTTATAAACGAAAGAGGATATGATGAAAATATGGAGCGCCAAGCTCAAAATTTAAGCGCATGGTATGAGAGCGCCGCACCGTATTTCGCAAACTCAAAAAGCTTTGAAAAAGCTAGTGTACCGGCAACACAAATTAGCGACCTAGTGATGACAAATCTAGAAGAGTCAAAGAACGGATACGACATAAAAGATATCCAAAAATTCGTCGATAGATTTACCAAAGTCAAACAAGCAAGCGGCGAGATATTTAAAATCATAGACTTGGCTATAGAAGAAAGCGCCAAATAAAAAACCCTGAAATTTAAGTCGTTTGGCTTAAATTTCAAGCCTATATATAGCAAATGTTGCCAAGCATCAAATTTGCGCTAAATGATCTTAAACGGATTCTTGGCCGCTACTTCATCTTACTACTTATAACTCTTATAGATTTTAAAATAACGCGAGCCATTTTATCAAAACTTCGTTGCGAGCGCTTTGCTTATTTCGTATCTTTAGTGTTGCATATACCTAAAACCCCCGTCACTCTACATTCATAGCCAAGCCGTATAAAGCAGAATACGTTCTTTAAATGAAGCATAAAATTTACTTTTACTTAGCGTTATC
>CAUPYN010000238.1:0-3083 GCA_963515575.1 uncultured Campylobacter sp. | reverse complement strand
CGGCTCTTGGCGATAGTCTCGTGAAAATAGGTCAGATCGGCAAGGAGCGTCAAAAGATAGACGACGAAAACCAGAGGTATCAAGACGAGAAGCTTTTTAGAAACGACGAGCTAAATTTTAGGAAAAACTCGCATGCCGAGACGATGAAAGCTAAGGCCGACGAACTTGCGTGGGATAAAGACAAATTCGGCAAAGAGCAAGAGTGGAATAAATACAAACTAAGCATGGATACTCTAAGAGCGGATAAAGATAGGGCCGTAGACTGGGCTAGAGCCAACGCGCAAGCGGGCTACTACGGCTCGCTAGCGCAGGAGCGTACGGACAAACTAAACCGCCAAAAACAAGAAGATGCGGCAAACGTAGCGGCATATAGGCAGTTTTTCCCGAATGAAACAAAAGGTAAGAGCGACGCAGAAGTCTTGGCCATAGGAAACATCATGCAGCGTTTTAGCTCAAACAAGGCCGCGCCCGGCGATGAAAGCTGGGTGAAAGTCGATGCAGCTACATATAACGAGTATGCGCATCTTGGCGTAGCAAAAAACTCCAAAGATGGGTACTATCTCGATAAAAACTTCGTAGACGAGCTAGCAAAAGAGTCCGATGCTAGGCGCGAAGCCAAAGGCGATCAGTCTGGGTATAAAGAGAGAAAAAGCGATCTAGCGAGGAAAAAGCCGTTTATTTTCGGCGATGACGGAGCAATGTGATGCCTATTACGATACGCGAATATTTGGGCGACGATAAAATAACGCAGCTAGAAAATATGGGATTTTTGCCAAATTTAATCGCCGATATGGCCAAACGTCAATATATGCAAGATAGGCAAGCCAAAAGAAATGAGCTATCTGACGCCGGACTAGACGGCAAGCTAGTTCAAGGCATTATGCGCGGCGAGATTAGCGAAGAAGAGGCGAGAAACGCTCAAAAATTTGAAGACTTTGGCGCTAAAAAACACGGCTGGGGGCTTGGCGCGGCTAAAGCGGTAGCCGGCATTGCAAACGCCGCCGAGCGCGTGAGCGATTTTATTAATCCGTTTTATGAAGGCAAGCGCGACGAAAAAGGGGACTACGTCTATCAAAACGCCATAGAAAAAGGCTTGCGCCCTAAAATCAAAAGCGCGGAGAAGCTGCGAGACGACTACGAAAAGGCTACCGGCGAGACGTCGTGGGGTAGCCGTGCAACCGAAATAGGCACGGAGATGGTTGCCGATCCGTTAAATTTCTTCAGCGGCATAGGTCTGCTTAGCAAAGGAAGCAAGCTGGCGCAGTTTGGCAAGAAAAGTTTATACTTTGCCGGAACGGGCGCGGCAAGCGGCGGCGTGATGGCTCTAGGTGAGGGTAAAAACGACGAAGAGACGCTAAAAAATATGGGTTACGGCGCGGCCGGAGGTTTTGTTTTAGGACACGCGATAGATCAGAGCGTCCAAGGCATAAGCAAACTCATAGCAAAGCGCCGCGCAAGCAGAGTCGCAAACGAAGCGGACGCGGTAAGCCAGGCTGAAAATAGCGAGTTTTTGCGCGCTACGGACGATCTGGGCGGAAGTGAGATAAAGGTGGCGGACGGAAATAGCGACGCAGCTAGACGCGGAGCGGACGAGGCCGTAAATACGGAGTCCTCGGCACGGGGCGGCGAAGCTTCGGACGGGGCAATAAAGCAAAGCTCCTCGTCGCAACGCGAAGTCGATGTCCAGACGATGACCGCGCGCGAGTTTGCGACTAGCGAAGCGGGGCTAGATGAAGAGACGGCGGCGAAGGTAGTCAAAGAAGCCCAACAAGTCAAAGAAAAAAGCGACTTTGTAGACGCGGATACTTACGCAGATATAGTTAAATTTAAAAACTTTGAAAATCAAAGAGACTACGCTAGAGCTTACGGCGAGCAAATAGAAGCCGCAAAACAAAGCCTAGAGAGCGCGCGCGAGCAATCGGCCGTAAGATACGCCCAGACTCAAAAAGCTATCAACGAGTACCAAAAACAAGGTATGTCCGTAAGCGCGACGAGAGAGCTAATCAACGCTAAATTTAAACCGAGCGCGGACGAGATAAACTACACTAGAGCCTATAACGACGGCGCGGACGTAGACCCAAGACTTGCCGGGCAAGGGATATTTTACGCGCTTGAAAAAGATATCGCGGCGCAGGCCTACGCTCCCGAAATTTACGCCGCAAGGCTAAAACAAAGAGGTTTTTCGGACGAGAGCGCGCAGGCCTTTACGCAAGCTTACGTAAAAAAAGATATAAATATCGCCAAAGACTGGGCAAACGGCAAAGCGGCCGAAGTTTATGAAAACGACGTCTGCACGCAAGTCGCCGCCGAAATCAAGGCCAAAAACGAGGTAGAAGGCGAGGACTGGACGATGAGGGACGGCGAGGAGGCAAACCTCGAGGTTTACGAAGGCAATGGCGTAATAGATTTTTCGTCAAAAATAGACGATGATTTTTTGCGCGCGAACGCTACCGAGCTTGAACCTAGCAGTAACCTGTTTGATTTTTTGGCCAAGACGAAAAATAATCCAAGTAGAGATAAAATTTTAAATCATTTTGCAGACAAAGCTGGCGAACGCGATAGCAAGGCGCTTGATCATAGGATGGCATATCTAAACTACATAATGCCTACCATAGAGGAGCCTTTGATAAAGATTTTTAGGCCTGACGGGAGGATAAGCAATATCAAACCTTTCGTATTTACGGATGTAAACAGTAAAACAAAAAACGTAAATTTTTTGAGTATCGTTACGGATAAAGACGGAAATATAGATTTTATTACGGCTTATGCGCTAAAGGACAAAAGCCAACTGCGAAGCGAAATAAAAAAGGGGATAAAAGTAGAGGTTCGTAGGGGGCTTGCTAGGACTTTCGACCCCCATTCGCGCGTTCAAGTTCCTAGCGCTACTGATGAAATTATATCCCAAAAAGGAAATTTAGTCAATGAAAAAGAAGCTAATGGACTACGAGATAGCGTTTCTAGTGTCGGCGATAATGCAAGCCGAGCAGGCGGACGACAAGCAGGCGATGAGCAAATACTACGCCAAGGCCGACGGGATACTGCAAATGCTAGCCAGACAAAGCGACCAGCCCAGAGCGATGAGC
>CAUPYN010000237.1:0-3106 GCA_963515575.1 uncultured Campylobacter sp. | reverse complement strand
CGCATTTTCTTAGGGTTTCGGTTCTAGGGTTATCCGGAGTTTGAAGCTTTTTAAACTGAGTAATGAGCATATCGGTAGTTTTTGAATCGTTAAAGTTTTTAAGCATTATATTTCCTATCAAAGGAAGTATGCAGCGCTCTACTAAATTTAAAGTGCTCTCGTCACTGCTATGTTTTATATCCGTTCTTGAGGCTCTTTGTTTTCTCCACTGAGTCCAAAGATCGCTATAGCTAAGCTCTATCTCTTTACTAATGCTTCCAGTTTCCTGATAATACATAAGTAGCTTTATAGCATCGTTTCTAGCTTCTTTTATAGAATATACCCCTTGCCTATACTCTCCTAGAGTCTTAGTAGTTCTATCGCCCGTTAGTTTATTTTCGTAGCGAAATTTAAATATCTTAGCTCCGCTTGCAGTAAGTATGAGTTTTAATTCTCTTAAGCAAGCTAGACTATGCATCTCTTTTTTTCCGCTTACGGGAAGTTTTTGTATCTGTTCTTCCTTGGTAATTATCATCTATGTGTTCCTGATTATCTTGTTATCTTATGCGTTCATTATAATGTTTTTTAAGATTTTTAAAAAGCAAAAAGGGGATCTAGAATGCCTTTTTGTGATCTTTTTTCTAAAAACCATATAGGAACGCCTAAAATTGGGTCTTTGAAAAACATTGCGGTATCTCTTAGGGTATCTCCTTTTCAAAAAGTAGTGAAAAGTTTCGTTTTTATCTAAAAAATTGCTATTTTTTACTTTCCAAAAAGTTGCGAAAAGTTCCGAAAAAAGGCACTTAACTCAAATTTATGGTATCTCCTAAAACCATATTTTTAAAGGAGATACCCTAAGAGATACCATGTTTTTCGGAACCATGATACAAAAAAACGAAAAGAAATAGAATAAAATGGAAATATCAATAAGAGCAACTCTCGTATTTTAGGGCTTTTTTAAAAAAATTGGAATTAATCAGAAGCTTAAGGAAATATTAAGTGGCTCCGGATGCTGGATTCGAACCAGCGACCAATCGGTTAACAGCCGACTACTCTACCGCTGAGCTAATCCGGAATATCTTAAATAAAAGAAGCCGTATTATATATAAAAGCATCGAGTTTGTCAATAAATTTTAGCTTAAATTTTTAAAAAATTAAAGCAAGTCCAGCGGCGCAAAATCAAGTCCGTAAAAATAAAGTATGTCAAAAGCGATGCGAGCCACATTTGCGAGCTGTTTCAAAAGCAAAATAGGTATTTTCGTGCTTTAAAATCTATCGTGAGCATGTCGTACCCGCTGACTGCAAACCCCCTCTAGCCTACTTTATATAAAGCCCGTCCAGCCCCTATCGCGCAAGACCGTGTTCGTATATATCGGCGCAAGTGCAAAGGCTGATCCGATGCGTTGCTCGGGGCTAAAATTAGCGACAGAGCATAAATCTATGCAAGCTTATAAAACCAAACCCCTGCGACATTTATTTTTTTTACCTTTTTTTGCGCTAAAAGTTCGTCTAAATTTCGCTTTGATCCCTCAGAAAAGCTGCTCGCCGCGTCATTTTCGCTTTGAGGACGGCGTTTTATTAGTTCCAGCAGTTCATCTTTGCTAAGCTCAAATTTTTCGCCGCTATATTTTGCCGACGCAATGACGCAAGGCGTACCCGTTATTAGCGAGGCCAACTCCTTTAAAACCTCGGTACTAACGCCTTTTACGGGGTATGCGGGCGGACGGTCTATCGTGCTAATGTCCACGCGGTTTGGCAAAATTTTATTAACCGCATCATTTAGTGCCATAAATTCTGCCACCGTATCGTTTAACCCAGCCACTACTAAAATTTCAAGCACCAACTCGCCTTTAAACTCTCGCCTAAATTTCGCCATCGCATCAATAAGCTCGTTTATATCGGTCTTTACCCCGGCTCGGTCTATCCTTGTAAATATCTTTTGCACCGCGCTATCAAGGCTAAATTTGACGATATCAAGCTCCTTTAGAGCTTCGCAAATTTGCGGATTTAACGCGCCCGAGCCGTTTGAGAGGATGAGGGTTTTAGCGGAGCCTTTTATCAAATTTAGCTCTCTTACGAGCCGCGCGAGATCCGGATAAAGCGTCGGTTCGCCGTTTGCCGTGAGCGTGATGACATCTATGTGCGGATGCGCGGCTAGAGCGATTTTTACTTCGGCCGTCACCTGCTCTACGCTTGGCGGATTGATAGCGGCAAAGACGGGCTTGGCGGCGGTTAGCTCGCAGTAAACACAGTCGAAGTTACAGCATTTTTGCGCAGGCGATAGATCTATGCCCAAAGATGTACCAAAGCGACGCGAGCTAACGGGACCAAAGACAATTTTCATTGATTTTCCTAAATTTAAGATGCGCGATTATACCCAAGACGAAATAAATTTTAGACCCATTACGACGTTTAGGGACATCTCGTAAATTTAATCGCTAAAGATTTGCCTGCCCGGCTTTGCGGCTTTGACAAATTTAGTTTAGCGGTTTAAATAGCTAAGTACCGAAGCCAAGAAGCGTCCAAAAAATAGAGTCAATACATTTTATACTTTGGCGCTCGCCGTTTAATGTCAAAAATATAAACGATAATTCGGTTTAAATTTATGCGTTAATCGCCAAAAACAGCAAGTTGGGAAAATAAGCTAAAAAAGCGTTAAATTTAATTTTATACGGGCTTAGGCGCAAACAAATACGGGCGCTATCAATGTCGGTGCGCTAAATTTAAGCTCGGTAAACAAAAAAGATTTAAGAAAAAGCTCGGTAAACGGCGGCCGAATTTCACAAATAAGTATAGCCTAAAGGCGACAATCAAACATAAATTTAATGCTATTTAGCAAGTAAAAGTACGAAGCGGGCTTAAATTTGCAAAAAGCCCGCTTCCTTAAGCTAAAATTTCTTTTTCCTCACGTCCTCGACGATTGCCTTAGCCATACTATCGACCTCGGCGGTTACGACGCTCGTATCGTTTGCAACCCTGACGTTTTGTTTAGTTAGCTCATCAACCTCGGCTACGCCTTGATTTATCATATTGATAGCTTCGCTTTGCTCTCTGATGCTCTCGCTCATCTCATTGATGCTTTGAGCTAGTACGTTTGCGTTAGCTTCGATCTCGCCTAGGCTCTTTT
>CAUPYN010000236.1:0-3130 GCA_963515575.1 uncultured Campylobacter sp. | reverse complement strand
TCTTTAGGTAGTTGCTCAAGAGTAACGCCAGGCATTGCAGCAAGCGTGAAAGCCACGTCCTTATCGGTTATGCTAGAACCGTTTACGGTGGCGTACTCCGCCGCGTTTAGGCTTAAAGCCGCAGCCAAACTAAGAGATGCGAATAAAATTTTATTCATCTTTGTTCCTTAAATTTAGATTTTTGCGAGGGTGATTATAGCAGGAAAGTCATTAAATATAAGTTATAATTCATCGAAAATTTAAATAAAAACGGCTAAAATCGGCACTATGAGAACAAAAAAAGATATAAACGCTATCAAAAATTTATTTTTAGAAAATTTTAAAGACGCGGGCAGCGAGCTTAGATTTCAGAACCTCTACGAGCTGCTCGTTTGCGTGATGCTAAGCGCTCAGTGTACCGATAAGCGCGTAAATTTGATCACGCCTTCGCTTTTTGAGGCATACCCGGATGTCGCGAGCCTAGCCCATGCAAATCTAGCCAGCGTAAAAGCGCTCATCAGCTCCTGTAGCTTTTTTAACAACAAAGCAGAAAATTTGATCAAAATGGCAAAGAGCGTGATGAGCGAATTTGACGGCGAAATACCTACGACCGAAAAAGAGCTGATGAGTCTAGCCGGTGTAGGCCAAAAGACCGCTCACGTCGTACTGATAGAGCATTTCGGATCAAATTTGATGGCAGTGGATACGCACGTCTTTCGCGTGGCGCATAGGCTTGGTCTTAGTAGGGGTAAGACGCCCGAAGCCGTCGAGCTTGATCTAACTAAAGCCTTTAAAACGCAGCTAAATACGCTTCATCAAGCGATGGTGCTTTTTGGCCGCTACACCTGTAAGGCGATAAAGCCAAACTGCAAGGAGTGCTTTTTAAACGAGCTGTGTAGCAGTAAAGATAAGAATTTCCCGTAAAAATTTTAGCCTGCAAATGTGGGCTTAAATTTACGCACTTAAATTTGACTGAATTTTAAAATTTTGATTTTTGACAGCTACGTTTATTATAAGATGTATTTTATAAAAATCGCTGCAAATTTTAAAATCAAATTTGAATGCAAGAAGCCAGGGCTAAGTATCGCGAGATGATTTTGAAAGTTGTGTAGAAAATTTTAATCAAGACTAGGCATGAAGCCTGTCGCAGATGAAAATTTTCTTCTGCTTGCAGTTGTGAGCAAAGCGAAGCAAAAATCTCTTTCAAAACCAGCGTAGCGACGCCGCAGGCGGGGTTTCTATAAAAGCACTCGTGAGCCAGGCCGCCGTTAAATTTTAAAGACAAAGTATTTTTTCTTTAGATTAGGCGGAAACGACGGAGGCAAGGGAGCTTATACGCAATACGTGACCGAAGCCGACCGAGTTTCCAACGACGTGTAAAGGAAAAAGACAAACCGCCGCAAAATTTAAAGACGAAGTATTTTTAAGATGGATTTGAATGTTGTGCAGAAATTTTAAGTCAAGGCTAGACCTCTGCTTGCAGTTGCGAGCAAAGCGAAGCAAAGGTAGTCTGCCGTAGACTTAAAATTTCAAACTCATTCAAAACCAGCGTAGCGACGCCGCAGGCGGGGTTTCTATAAAGACGCTCAAAAGACAAGCCGCCCTAAGCTACTGAAGCCTAGCGATTATATTTCTCACCACTTCCGCCATCATCTCCACCGACGCTATCTCGCAGTGCTCGTTTACCGAGTGCGGCGAGTGGATGTTGGGGCCTATGGAGCAAGCCTGCAGCTCGGGCTGTTTTGCGACCAATACGCCGCACTCAAGGCCTGCGTGTACGGCGGCAAATTTAGCCTGCGGCTTTTGTTTTTGCAGTTCCTCAAGCACCAGATGCGCGAAGTCGCTGATGCACGGCGCCCAGTTCGCCGAGCGATCGACTACTCTCACATCAAAGCCCAGCGCGCTAGCCAGAGTGCTAGTCTCAAAGCCCAGATTTTCGAGCCCCTCGCGCTTCATCGCGCGTCCGAAAAAGTCAAACTCGATCACTTCGCCCTTCTGCTTAACCGTCGAGAGATTTATACTTTCATTTACCATGCCAAGCTGCGTGTCGTAGCTGCGCACGCCCTGGGCGAAGGAGTTGATAAGCGCCAAAATTTTACCGTTATTTACCAGCACGTCCGCTTCGCCCTCGCCTAGGCTCTTTACCCACGCCAGGCCGCGCTGCTTTGGCTCATGCGCGCAGAGCACTTTACACACGGCGTTTGCGGGGATCGAGTTACTCCTCTCGCCAAAATCAAGGCTGATTAGCTCGCAGCCCTCCTCGGCGAGGAATTTCGCTAGTAGCTTCGTCGCGTTTGGGATATTTTTATGTATCTCGTTGCCCGAGTGCCCGCCGCTAAGCCCGGTAACGCCGATCTCGTAAATTTTACCGCTCTTTTTGACGGTCTGCGCGCCGATTTTCGCGCTTACGTTTATGCCGCCGGCACATCCCAGCGTCACGCGGTCGTCCTCCTCGCTGTCTAAATTTAGCAAATTCGGCGATAAAATTTTACCCTTAAAGGCGTTTGCGCCCACGAGCCCGACTTCTTCGTCGTTGGTAAATAGACACTCTAAATTCGCAAACTCCCGCATCGCGCCCATCATCATCGCCACGCCGATGCCGTCGTCAGCGCCTAGAGTCGAGTTTTTGGCTCTTAGGATGCCGTTCTCTTCGATGAGCTCTAAATTCGGCGCCGCGCCCACGCAAACCATGTCGTAGTGGCTTTGCAAGCAAATTTTAGGCTCGCCCTTTACGGCGTGGATGTTGCCCGCCTCATCGACGCTCACGCTAAAGCCCTGGCAGCGCGCAAAATCCGCCAAAAACTCCCTCATCTGCTCCGTTTCGCAGCTGCAGTGCGGTATCTCGCACAGCTTCTTAAAATCGTTCATAACCTCGTTTTTTTGCATGTTTGCTCCTTAAATTTACTTAACTATCTCACCCGTGTAGCCCGTCGTCGCCACCGCATCTAGCAGCTGCTTCTCGCTCACGCCGTCTTTCGTCTCGACGCGGGCGGTTTTATCGTGCAGACTAGCCTTGGCGCTGATGACGCCGTCTACCTTTAGCAGGGCTTTTCGCACCATCGCCGTACAAAGCGGACAGTGCATTCCCTCGACTTTGATGATGAAATTTTGATTTGCGAAGACCGCGCTTGCAAGCAGTAAAATAGATAGA
>CAUPYN010000235.1:0-3136 GCA_963515575.1 uncultured Campylobacter sp. | reverse complement strand
ATAAATATTTGCATGCTAAAAAGCTAATTTTAGAGTGCGCAAAGCAGCTAAAAGCAAATATTTGCGAGCTTGAAATAGACGCGACGCCAGATTTTGTTATCGTAGCTAGCTATCATGACTTAGGCGATTTGCGTAAAAATTTTAAGGCGATAAACCCTGAACTAATCAGCGAATATAAAGGCTTGATTTAAAATTATATTTAAAATATTTTTGTGCTTTGTTAAAATTTAGCGTAAAAATCTTGCGTCATTTTTGTACGGTAGAAACAAAATCGCCCTAATCTGGCTATATGTTATGTGCTTTAAAAGCCGCTATTTAGCTATAAATTTGTAAAATACCGCTCAAATTTAAAGGCGAAAAATGTACGTGATTTTTGAAGGTATCGACGGCGCGGGCAAAAGCACGCAGATAGCGCGGCTGGCGGCTGCTTTCCCGCAAGCCATCGTGACCAAAGAGCCCGGCGGCACGAAGCTTGGCGAAAATTTGCGCGAGATTTTACTAAAAGAAAATGATCTGGATAAAAGGGCTGAAATTTTGCTATTTTTGGCCGATAGAGCCGAGCATTCTGGCAAGATAATAAAACTCAATTCGGATAAAATGATTTTGAGCGACAGGGGTTTTGTTTCGGGTATGGCTTACGCTCTAGCGGGCGGAAATTTTAGCTTTGAGGAGCTTTTAAGCTTAAATAAATTTGCCCTGCAAGGAAATTTTCCGCAAAAAATAGTATTTTTTAAAGCGGACGAAAGCACGCTAAGATCGCGCCTAGGCTCGCGCGCGCAGATGGACGGCATAGAGGCTAGAGGTTTTGAGTATCTACTAAGAGTGCAGGACGCGATGGAAGAAATTTTGCAAAAACTAGACGTCCGCTACGTCACAATAGGCGCCGCCCTGGACGAAGAAAAAATAACGAATTTGATAAAGGAGTTTATAAATGATTAGCGCATTAAGGGGGATGAAGGACGTTTTGCCGCCCCAGTCGGGACTTTACGAGAGGATAATCAAAATCTGCGAAGAGGTCGCGAAAAACTACAGATACGAGTTCGTGCTGTCTCCACACCTAGAGCAAACGGCGCTTTTTCGCCGCAGCGTCGGGGAGAGCAGCGACATAGTGGGCAAGGAGATGTATCAGTTTGAGGATAAGGGCGGTAACGACGTTTGCCTGCGCCCTGAGGGGACGGCCGGCGTCGTGCGCGCATTTATCGAGGCTAAATTTGACCGCGCGGGCAGTGTGAGAAGGTATTTTTACCACGGCTCGATGTTTCGCTATGAGCGCCCGCAAAAAGGACGTTTGCGCGAGTTTCATCAGTTTGGCTGCGAGTGCTTCGGAGAGCCTAGCGTTTATGAGGACGCGAGCGTTATTTTGATGATAAACGAGATTTTCTCGCGCCTTGGTATCAAAACCAAGCTACTTATAAATTCGCTCGGAGACGCCGATAGTATGGGCGCATACAGGCAAAAGCTGGTTAAATTTTTAGACGAGCACGAGGGGCAAATTTGCGAGGACTGCAAGCGCAGAAAGCTAACAAACCCTATCCGCGTGCTAGACTGCAAGGTCGAAAGCTGCCAAAAAATCTATGAAAACGCGCCGCTGATAATCAGTAGCCTAAACGACGAATGCGCGGGCGAGTTTAAAAAGCTGCAAGAAATTTTAAGCGGCAACGGCGTGGAATTTGAGATAGATCCGAAGCTCGTGCGCGGGCTTGATTATTACTGTAAAACAGCGTTTGAGTTCGTTTCAAGCGAGATCGGCGCAAAGAGCGCGGTCGCAGGCGGCGGACGCTACGATAGGCTGGTCGAGTACCTAGGCGGTAAGGCTAGCTACGGCGTGGGCTTTGCGATGGGTATCGAGCGCATAATGGAAATCCTAGGCGGCCGCGAGAGCCAAAGCGCAAGAGGCGGCGTATATATCGGCGCGATGGACGCCGATGGCGTGGACGCGGTCTATAAAATAGCGATAAATTTAAGAAAAAGCTTTCCGGTTCTCGTGAGCTACGAGCCTAAAAAACTGCAAAAGCACCTAAATGCCGCAGATAACGCAAATGCTAGGATTTGCCTTTGCGTCGGCGAGGACGAGCTAAAATCGGGTAAAATTTGGCTAAAAGATCTGAGCGAAAAAGCCGAAAAAACGCTTGATTTGGGTGATTTGGAGACGGAACTTAAAAGGATTTTAAATGTATGATTACGGTTTAAATTTGTGGGGAAATAATAACTTCATCGTCGAAAACGGTAAAATTTGCGTCAATACCGGCTCAAAACCGGCCATCATCGATATCGTAAAAAGCATCAGGAGCGAAGGCTACCGAGGCCCGCTATTGCTGCGCTTCCCTCACCTCATACACAAGCAAATTTCGCAAATTTACAAAAGCTTTGAGAGCGCGAAAAACGAATTCGGCTACAAAGGTAGCTTTAACGCCGTCTATCCGCTAAAGGTAAATCAATATCCGGGCTTTGTAAAAAACCTAGTCCGTCACGGCCAAAAGTACGGCTACGGGCTGGAGGCAGGCTCAAAGGCCGAGCTGCTACTAGTGATGGCGTATAACAACGAAGGCGCGCCGATCACCGTAAACGGCTTTAAAGATAAAGAGATGATAAACATTGGCTTTATCGCGGCCGAAATGGGACACAACATCACGCTAACGATCGAGGGACTAAACGAGCTTGAGGCTATCATCGCCATCGCAAAAGAGCGTTTTGCGCCAAAGCCAAACATCGGTCTGCGCATCAGGCTACATAGCTCGGGATCTGGTATCTGGGCTAAAAGCGGCGGCATAAACTCCAAATTCGGCCTAACCGCTACCGAGCTAATCGAAGCGGTAAATTTGCTAAAAGAGGCAAATTTGCTCGATCGATTTAACATGATCCACTTTCATATCGGTTCGCAAATCACCGAAATCCACCCGCTAAAAAAGGCTCTAATCGAAGCGGGAAACATCTATGCCGAGCTGCGAAAAATGGGCGCGAAAAACCTAAAAGCTATAAATTTGGGCGGCGGCCTAGCCATAGAGTACTCGCAGTTTAAGGAAAACTCGAGCCGAAACTACACGCTTAGCGAATACGCAAACGACGTGGTATATCTGCTAAAAACTATGGCGACGCAGCGAAACGAGGTGGAGCCAGATATCTTTATCGAGAGTGG
>CAUPYN010000234.1:0-3149 GCA_963515575.1 uncultured Campylobacter sp. | reverse complement strand
TAAAGATACCCAAACCTCAAGAAACACATTAAAAAGGAGTCCTTAATGGCAGTAACGCAAGCCCAAGTGGCGCAACTTTACGTAGCTTTATTTAACCGAGCCGCCGAAGGCGAAGGTCTAAGAAACTGGATGGCAGACGGAGCTAATAAAACAGTAGCCCAACTAGCCGACAGTATGCTTCAAGCCCCTGCGGTAAGAACGTATTTTAACGGTTCTATCGATAACGATAAAGACTACATCGAAACGATATATAAAAATATCCTAGGCAAAGACTATAGCCAAGATCCAAACGGCATAGACTCATGGGTTAAACACCTTCAAGCAGGACACACTAGAGGAGAAACCCTAGTAAAGCTATTTGAAGTAGCGCAGTCTGATATCGCAAGAGCGGCCGATCCGGTAGCGGCTCAAACCTTTGCCAATAAAACGGCTATATCAGAATACGTCTCCCAAAGAATAGGCAACGTATCTCAAGATGAAGAAGGCAACTACAACTACACCTTATTTAAACAAATCATCAGCGATACCAACGCTACTAACCTAGCTCACCAAAAAAGATTGGTAGACGACGCCGTAAAGATAAATTTTACTACAAACGACGACAACCTGGTAGGAAACAGCAGCGATAATATCTATGAAACAGTAGTAAGCGGCTTTATGGGAACAAACACCTTCCAACCTAACGACAAACTAGACGCGGGACGAGGAAACGATACTTTAAAAGTATCCCTTGATACCAACTTTACAGGTCTTACTACCGGATACGTTAAAAACGTAGAGAACCTAGAGCTAACCAATACCTCAAACGCCGTTAGATATTTTAATATGAACAACATAGAAAATATCAAAAACATAGTCATGATAGGAAACTACGCTACCAGACTAACCAACGAGAGCAACATAGCTACTCTAACCGCTAGCGACGTAAAACAAGGAGAGATAGCTATAGTCTATAATCCTGCTACGGTTTCTGGTTCAAACGACACCCAAGAGCTATTCTTAGAAAACGTAGGAACTAAAGATCAAAAAGTAGGCGTAAATTTTAGCGATATAGAAAATTTAAACATAACTACTAAAACCCAAGCTAGCTTTATCAGCGGAGTAGATAATAAAAACGTAAATATAACCGGCGCCGTAAGCTTAGACATAGAAACCGGCCAAAACGTAGAGAGCATAGACGCATCTACCTTCGCCGGAAACCTAACTGCTGACGTAACGGCATCTACTGCTATAAAAACCATAAAAGGCGGCAGCGGTAAAGATACCTTTAAATTTGCCAGCGTAGCCGGAGCAAATCCAAACCTAACCATAGACGGCGGAGCAAACGAAGACAGCGTAGAGTTTACCAACCTAAACGGAAGCAGAAGACTAAACGCAAACAATGTAGAAAACGTAACGTTCGTAAAGAACAACGACGGTACCCTAGATCTAGCTAATGCGCAAAGTATAAAGAGCGTGACCGCTACTAGAAAAAATAATACGGTAAGCGTTACGAATTCCGGCATTGAAACTCTCACTATAGATACGGATACGGATGGAGCGTATAAGATAAACGTAACGACGGCTACTTTAAAAACTATAAATTTTACCGATCGCGATCTAGATAGCTATACATCAGATACTCCAGCCGCTCATAGAGAGATTATCGCAAATAATGCTACCGAGCTAACGTTTAATATGGATAAATACGCTAGAGTCAATGACGGCAGTACTGGCGATCTTTTGGAATCTTCAAGCGTAAAAAAGATAAGCTTTAATATCGCTAAATCCGACGACGAGTTGAAATATACCGTCGATAGCTATAGACTTCAAAACACGGTTTCATTGGAAACTATCAACTATATTAACGAAGGCAAAGACTTTACGCTAAATCTCAAAGATGCTACGGTAGATGCCGCTAAACTAGCTACCTTAAACGTTAAGACCGCAAATAAATTTAATATTGAGGACTTAACAACTTCAAGCGAAGCAAATTTAAAAGTTATCTCCGAAATAAACCTACAAGGCGTCATAAAATCAGACGGTACTATAGACTCTGAAGTAGTATTAGGAAACCTAGGACACGCTAGTTCTCTTCACGGTATAAATTTAACCGCTAAAGATTTAAAAGCCCTAACCGTAGGTACCGTTACGACCAACACCCAGATAAACGCTAGATTTAACGTAAATTTAGAAAACATCAAAGAAGACGTAACCTTCGGAAACGTAAAGTCCGGCAATACCGTAGTCATAGCTAAAAATTTAGGCAAGGATTTTACCTTCGGTAACCTTAATGCAGATACTATAGCTACAAACAGCACCGATAACGTAAGATTCGTATTCGACAAAGTAAAAGGCGACGTAACGTTTGGAAATATTACGAATTTAAGCTCGCTAGACGGAGATTTTAGAAATATAGACGGCAAACTAACGATAGGTACGGTCCCTGGAAGCGGTCCCGGCGTATCAAAACCTAACTCAGCGATATCCTTAAATTTTGAAAATATCAAGGATGATGTGGTTGTCGGAAATAGCACCGGAGGTATTTCTGCAAGTAAAATAAACGTAACTGCAAAGTCTTTGGATAAAAATTTAACTATAAAAACTCTTCATATGAAAGCTAGCTCAAACCCTACCAATAAGCATCACGACGGCAATGTCGCTATAGACGGCGTAAAAGGAAATGTTAAGATAGGTGATGGCACAACTGCTTCTATAGGCGACTTAAATAATTTTAAAGCCGATATCAAAAACGTAGACGGTACAGTAGAGCTAGGTATTCTTAGGCTTATAGAGGATGATGCGTCGGTTGACCTTAAATTTAATAATATAAATAGGGACGTAACATTATCCCACTTTAATATGGGCAACTCTGCTCCATATAACACTCCGCAAAGCGTAGGAGTTAAATATAATCTCACAGCAGATAACCTAGCTCAGGGCTTAACTATCGGCAACATAGGTATCAAAGAGTCTGGTCTTACCGATATTAAAAACGGCTTGGTAAACATCGATTCCGGTAGAACCGAAGGTACGGTAACCATCGGCAACGTAACCGTCGGTGCCGACTCTACTGTAAAAATCGATCTAAGCCAAAGCTTGCAAGTAAATACCGTAGGTACTATAACCGGCGGTAATGTAACGTTTAAAAGCTCGGCTATAAGCCATAC
>CAUPYN010000233.1:0-3194 GCA_963515575.1 uncultured Campylobacter sp. | reverse complement strand
GTATTAGACAAAACGGCATTATTAAGTATTTCGCGCACTTTATGGGGCCGAACAAATGGCTGGCTCCGATAATGTTTATCGTCGAGGTCGTTTCGCATTTATCTCGCATAGTATCGCTTTCTTTCAGGCTTTTCGGTAACATCAAGGGTGATGATTTGTTCCTATTGGTCGTGCTTGCTCTTGCGTGGTATGCTGCGCTTCCGGCGTTTGTTTTGCTTACGTTTATGGCGTGCTTGCAAACATTTATCTTTATGATTCTTACTTACGTGTATCTTGCCGGCGCGATCTTGATAAGCCACGACGAACACTAAAATTTAAATTTTACGCGTCCGCTAGCTAAAATACGCTAAAAATCGGCGGGCGCAACTCTTTCTTTTTATCTAACTTAAATAAAAATCCTGCTAAAATAAGCCCTAAATTTTAAATAAAAGGCAAATTATGTTTGAAATCGTTATCGGGCTAGAGGTTCACACCCAGCTTAATACAAAAACTAAAATTTTCTGCTCTTGCTCCACGAGCTTCGGCGATGAGGCAAATACGCACGTTTGTCCTACCTGCCTGGCGTTACCGGGGGCTTTGCCGGTACTAAACAAAGAAGCCGTGAGAAAGGCGATAAGCTTCGGCGCGGCGGTAAATGCGACTATAAATAAACGCTCGGTTTTTAACCGTAAAAATTATTTTTATCCGGATCTTCCAAAGGCTTATCAAATTTCGCAGTTTGAAATACCGATAGTGGAAAAGGGCGAGCTTTTTATCGATGTAAACGGCGAGAAAAAACGTATCGGCATCACTCGCGCGCACCTTGAAGAAGACGCGGGCAAAAACATCCACGAGAGCGGACAAAGCCTAGTCGATTTAAACCGTGCGGGTACGCCGCTGCTTGAGATCGTGAGTGAACCTGATCTGCGCAGCTCCGACGAGGCGGTCGCGTACCTAAAAAAACTGCACTCGATTTTGCGATTTTTAAACATCAGCGACGCTAATATGCAAGAAGGAAGCTTCCGCTGCGACGCCAACGTCTCCATCCGCCCAAAAGGTGATAGCAAGTTTTACACGCGCGTCGAGATTAAAAATTTAAACTCGTTTAGATTTATCCAAAAAGCGATCGACTACGAGGTCGAGCGTCAAAGCGCGGCGTGGGAAGACGGCAAGTATAATGAGGAGGTTTATCAAGAGACCCGCCTTTTTGATACCGTAAATTTGGTTACGCGCTCTATGCGAGGCAAGGAAGATAGTGCGGAATATAGATATTTCCCCGATCCTGATCTGCTGCCCGTCGAAATACCTGAGGAGATGTATAACGAAGCGATCAAGATCCCCGAGCTTGCCGAACAAAAGGTTGCTAGATACGAGCGCGAGCTTGGCGTCAAAGAGGACGATGCCGTAGTTTTAACTAGTAGCGTGGAGACGGCGAAGTATTTCGAGGAGCTCGTGGATGCTAAGATATCGCCGAAACTAGCCGTTACATGGCTCATCGTCGAGCTTTTAGGGCGTCTTAAAAACGGTGCTACGATTGAGACCTCACCCGTAAATTCGGCTAAGATGATAGAGCTCTTGCGCCGCATAGAAGACGGCACTATAAGCGCGAAAGCGGCGAAAGAAGTACTTGACTATCTTATGGAAAACGAGGGTAGCGTAGATGCCGTTATCGAAAAATTGGGATTAAAACAAGTCAGCGACGACTCGGCTATCGTAGCGATAATAGATCAAATTTTAAGCGCGAACGCCGACAAGGTAGCCGAGTACAAGAGCGGCAAGGATAAGCTTTTTGGATTTTTCGTCGGACAAACGATGAAAGAGGGGAAAGGCGCGTTTAATCCCGCAAAAGTAAATGAGCTTTTGAAGGCTAAACTGGGGTAAATTTGGATCTATTTCGTCGTTTCGGCGCTTAAATTTTGTTTTTTCAGACGCGATAGTTTTGCGCTAAATTTGACTCAAGCAGGCTTTTGGGATTAAATTTTTGCTAAATTTATGAGTTTGTAGGAGTCAGAAAGGCTAAATTTGGCAAAAACGGATCAAATTTGTTTCTCGAATTTATCGCCGCGCTGTTTTAAACCCTCACCCGGAAAATACGGCGCCGCAAA
Source organism: uncultured Campylobacter sp. (assembly GCA_963515575.1). Classification (GTDB taxonomy): domain Bacteria; phylum Campylobacterota; class Campylobacteria; order Campylobacterales; family Campylobacteraceae; genus Campylobacter_A. The sequence continues at coordinate 1,110 of CAUPYN010000233.1, read as the reverse complement.
GCCGCCTAAACCGATAAGCTAGAAATGTTAAGCGTATTTTATTTTACATAAAGTCGGTATCGATAAAATTTGAACTTTTAAACCGAGTTTAAATTTAACGAGCTTTGTAAGACTGCTAGCGGCGTGAATAAATAGAGCAAATTTGGCATTTCAGTAGTTGAATTTGTTTTGCGATAGTTTTAGATTTTGACTTTCTTTAACGTCGGTAGCGATAAATTTAAAACGCTTTTGGCAAATCTGGGATCAAATTTCACAAAAAGCTAGCGCTAAATTTCGTTAAAAACGAAGTAAGCCGAGCAAATTTAGCTAAAATAAACGCAAATCACGAAAAAGAGAAAAAATGAAAATAGCCATCATTGGAGCTGGGATGTGGGGGAGCGCGCTTTTTCATGCGCTTTCCCAAAAAAACGACTGCGTCATCAGCTCGCGCAGGCAGCTTGAGGGTGCGCATTTTGTCGGTCTAGAGGAGGCGCTAAAGCGCGATTTGCTAGTCGTTGCCATACCCTCTCAGTCCGTTAGCGGCTGGCTAAGAGAGCATTTTAAAAACTTCGGGCAAAAAATTTTAGTCGCCTCAAAAGGTATCGAAACCTCAAGCCTTCGTTTTTTAGACGAGATTTACGAGCAGCACATTGATGCGGCAAATTTAGCCTTTTTATCGGGTCCTAGCTTTGCCAAAGAGATACAAAACGACCTTCCGTGCGCACTCGTGATAAGCTCCAAAAACGAAGCCCTTGCTCGCGAGATTTCAGCGCTTTTTCCGCAAAATATCAAAGCCTACGCTAGCAGCGACGTTATCGGTGCCGAGATCGCAGGCGCATACAAAAATGTCATCGCTATCGCAGGCGGCATCTGCGACGGGCTTGGGCTTGGTAACAGCGCTAGAGCTAGCCTCATCTCGCGCGGGCTTGTCGAGATGGCGAGGTTTGGCGAGTATTTTGGCGCGCAGCAGCAGACGTTTTTGGGTCTTAGCGGCGCGGGCGATCTGTTTCTCACGGCTTCGTCCGTACTCTCGCGCAACTACCGCGTAGGCTTAGGACTTGCCAAAAACGAGAGTCTAAATAAAATCCTAAACGATCTAGGCGAGGTCGCCGAGGGCGTGGACACCTCCTA
>CAUPYN010000232.1:0-3215 GCA_963515575.1 uncultured Campylobacter sp. | reverse complement strand
TTTTAAGGCGCTTCAGATGGGCTCCGCGTCGCAGATAGCGCCCATAGATAAGCTTAGCGTCGTTTTGGTTGTTGTTTTTGCGGTTATATTTTTAGGCGAGCGCCCGAGCGCGCGAGAGTGGATCGGTATCGCGCTGATTGCTAGCGGCGTATTTACGCTGGTTTTTGCGGATAAATAGCTACGAGTAAATTTGATAAAATTTAGCGATTGAAAAAGCTGCAAAAACAATGCTTAAAAATACCCATAAGCGGTTTTGAGCCAAATTTACGCTTTTAATCCTAAAATTTCATACCTAAAATTTAGAACGCAAAACAAGCCGTCAAATTTAGCCTCTATGCTTCGCTTCATGCTCCAAAAGCCAAATTTTAGTCGCCAGCCCTTCACCGCCGCTGTATCCGCCGAGGCCGTTTGAGGCGACGACTCTGTGGCACGGCACGATGATTGGGATTTTGTTTTTTGCGTTTGCCGAGCCTGCCGCGCGAAACGCCCTCGGTCGCCCCGTCATCGCTGCGAGCTGGGCGTACGTGACACGCTGCCCGTAAGGAATCTTTTGCAGATTTTCGTAAACGCATCTTTGAAACGCCGTGCCGCCGATATTTAGCCGCGTTTTAAAGGTTTTAAGCTCGCCTTTAAAATAACTCTCAAGTTCGCTTAAGCAGAGCTTTAAATTTGCGTCCGTTACGTCCGTGCGGACAAAGTCTCGCACGAAATTTAGCTCGCAAACTCCGCTCTCGTCGCCGCAAATCTCCAAAACGCCTATAGACGAGTCAAAATACGCTTTTTGCATCGTAATTCCTTAAAATCAAGTGCTTAAATTTAGCCAAATTTCGCTTTGTTTTGCTAAAATTACGTAAATTTTAATAAGGATAAAAGATGGACTTTTTTACCGAATACGAAAAACACGTAAAAGAGCGCGAGGCCCTAGGCGTACCGCCGCTACCGCTAAGCGAGGAGCAGATGAGAGAGGTTTGCGAGCTTTTAAAGCTCGAAAGTGCGCACGAGAGGGAGTATCTAGGCTTACTTTCAGGACGCGTACCGCCGATGGAACCTGGCGGTGGAGGCGAAGCGATTATCGCCGCAAGGCTAGACGAAAATCAAAAGAGGATAAAACGGCTCGTAAATTTACTCGCAAATCGCGTAAATCCGGGCGTAGACGACGCGGCGAAGGTAAAGGCGGAGTTTTTAAACGAGATTATAAATCACGGGCTTGAGATAAGCGGCCTTGATAAAATCGCCGCCGTAAATTTGCTGCGGCCGATGCTGGGCGGATATAGCGTCATCGTGCTGCTTGAGAGCCTAAAAAACGCCGACGAGGCCGTGGCGCAGGCTGCCTGTAACGTGCTAAAAGAGACGATTTTCGTGCATGATTATTTTAACGACGTGGCAGAGCTTGCTAAAAGCAATAAATTTGCCCTAGAAGTGCTACGCTCGTGGGCCGAAGCGGAGTGGTTTAAAGCGCGCGAGTGCCTGCCTAGGCGTATTAGAGCGGTCGTATTTAAGGTCGCCGGCGAAACCAACACCGACGATCTAAGCCCAGCTAGCGAGGCCTATACGCGCTCGGATATCCCGCTGCACGCAAATGCGATGCTAGTTAAGCGTCAGCCCGGCAGCCTAGAGATGATCGGCGAGCTCAAAAAAAGCGGGCTCGAGGTCGTCTACGCAGGCGATGTCGTGGGTACGGGCAGTAGTCGAAAGAGCGGCATAAACTCCATCCAGTGGCACCTCGGGCGCGAGATAGAGGGTGTGCCGAATAAAAAAACGGGCGGCATCGTGATAGGAACGGCGATCGCGCCGATATTTTTTAACACCGCCGAGGATAGCGGCGCGCTGCCCATAGTAGCCGACGTAAGCGCGTTAGAAACGGGCGATGTGGTGGATATCTATCCGTACGCGGGCGAGATTTTTCGCGTCGGGCGGGTAAAATTGAGCGCCGATGGTAAATTTGACGGAGTTGAAATTTACGGCGAAGCTAAATTTGAAAATTTAAACAAAAACGAAAAACCCGAAAGCGAGCCCGTCGCTCGTTTTACGCTTGCGCCAAACACCATATTTGACGAGATCAGGGCGGGCGGGCGCATACCGCTCATCATCGGTCGCTCGCTTTGCGGTAAGGCTAGGGCGGCGCTAAATTTGGGCGCGGAGGATATATTCGCAAGGCCCGCGCAGCCGCAAACAGACGAGAGCGAGGGCTACACGCTAGCTCAAAAGATCGTGGGTAGAGCCTGCGGCGTGCAGGGCATCAGAGCCGGGCAGTACTGCGAGCCCGCAACTCTCACCGTTGGCTCGCAGGACACCACCGGGCCGATGACGCGCGACGAGATCAAGGAGTTGGCAAGCCTCGGATTTTCAGCCGATTTCGTGCTGCAGAGCTTTTGTCACACGGCGGCGTATCCAAAGCCTAGCGACCTTGAAACGCAAAGGACGCTGCCTAAATTTATGAGCTCGCGCGGCGGAGTGAGTCTGAGGCCGGGCGATGGCGTCATACACTCGTGGCTAAACCGCATGGTGCTGCCAGATACCGTGGGCACGGGCGGCGACTCTCATACGCGGTTTCCTATCGGCGTGAGCTTTCCGGCGGGTAGTGGACTAGTCGCGTTTGCGGCGGTGTCTGGAGCCATGCCGCTAAATATGCCAGAGTCTGTGCTCGTGCGATTTAACGGGCGACTGCAAAAGGGCGTGACGCTGCGCGATCTGGTAAATGCGATCCCCTACTACGCGATCAAGCGCGGGCTACTCACGGTCGAAAAGAAAGGCAAAAAAAACGTATTTGCGGGTAAAATTTTAGAGATCGAGGGGCTGGAGGAGCTAAAAGTCGAGCAGGCATTTGAGCTAAGCGACGCCTCGGCCGAGCGCTCTGCGGCGGCCTGCGCGGTAAATTTGAGTATCGAGAGCGCCTGCGAATACATCCGCTCAAACGTCGCTCTCATAGAGGCGATGATAGAGGCGGGGTATGAGAGTAGGGTGAGCCTGGAGCGCCGCGCGGCAAAAATGCGCGAGTGGCTAGCGGCGCCGGAGCTGCTGCGAGCTGACAAAAACGCTCGCTACGCCGAGGTGATCGAGATAAATTTGGACGAGATCACGGAGCCTATCCTGGCCTGCCCGAATGACCCAGACGACGTCGCAACCCTGAGCGAAGTGTTGGCTGGTAGCTCGCGCCCGCATAAGATCGACGAGGTGTTTGTGGGTAGCTGTATGACCAATATCGGCCACTACCG
>CAUPYN010000231.1:0-3242 GCA_963515575.1 uncultured Campylobacter sp. | reverse complement strand
CCTCTAGGCTCATTCCCGCCTCGCCCTCGTAGCTGATGCTATCAAGCCCGAGGATCACCGCCGCAAATGCGTCGAAAATGCGTCCAAGCGAGCTGGTTTTAACGCAGTTTATTTGCTTTTCGTGCAGGATTTTTAGATTTTTTAGCTTGGCTGGCTCAAATTTGGCCAAAAACGCCTCTGCCTCGCACTCTAAATCATATTTTAAAATCACGGCATAAGCGATCTGCCAGATATTTTTCACGCTAGCTTCGCCGCCGATCAGCAAAATTTCGTCAAATTTGCAAACTCGCTCGTACTCTTTGCCACGCACTTTTAGTATCTCTCCGCCCCAGACGCTCCCGTCCGCGCCGTATCCCGTACCGTCAAAGCAAAAGCCCAGATACTCGCGATTTGCGTCCAGGTCGTTTTCTAAAATCACCGAAAGCAAATGCGCGTGATGGTGTTGGATCTGCGAGATTTTTGAGCCAAAATTTGCGGCGTATTCGCGCACCCATTTCAAATTTAAAAAATGCGGGTGCAAATCAGCCGCGATCTCGTCAAATTTTAGCTCGTAAATCTCGCTAAAAAGATTAATCAGCGTGCAAAAACGCTCATAGGTCGCGACGTTTTTTAGGTCGCCGATATACGGGCTTATCATCAGCTCGCCGTCCTTAAAGATTGCAAACTGATTTTTTAGCTCGGCTCCGACGGCCAAAACGGTCTTTTCGCTTTTAAATTTCGTGCGGATAAATTTGGGATGCACGCCGCGGCTCGTGCGAATAAAAATAGGCTCGCCGCCCGCTACAAACGCGATACTATCGTCGCTTGGCGAGTGTATCTCGCGGTCGTTATCTAGGTAAAAATCTATCACGACGCCCAGCTTTTCTCGCAGATCGTTTTCGCCATATATGATGGACTCGCCGGAAACATTGGCCGAGGTGGCGATAACGTCGCCCTCTAGGTACTCAAAAAGCAAAAGATGAACGCCCGTGTATGGCAAAAATATGCCGATTTTATTTAGTCCCGGCGCTAAATTTGAGGGAACCGGCGCATCAGATAAGCTTTGCAAAACGACGATAGGTTTTAAATTCGAGCTTAAAAGCCGCTCTTCTTCGGGCGAAATTTGAGCGTATTTTTTAGCGCGCGCGAGGTCTTTACACATCACAGCAAAAGGCTTTTTAGGTCGCTTTTTGCGCTCTCTTAGCAGCCCTACCGTATCCTCCTTTAAACGGCACATCAGATGAAATCCGCCAAGCCCCTTTACGGCTAAAATTTTGCCCTCGTTTATGAGACGCGCGGCCTGCTTTGCGCTTTCGTTATCCTGCGCTAAAACTCGCCCGAATTTGTCTTTTAAAGCAAGCCTAGGCCCGCAGTTTGGGCAGGAAACGGGCTGTGCGTGATAGCGGCGATTTAGCGGATTTTTGTATTCGCCGCCGCAAAATTCGCACATCCTAAACGCGCTCATTGTCGTATTTGCGCGGTCGTAAGGCAGCGACTCTATAATAGAAAACCTCGGGCCGCAGTTGGTGCAGTTGATAAAAGGATAATGATACCTCGGGTCTGCTGGGTCGTAAAACTCGCGCTCGCAGTCGGCGCAGAGGGCAAAATCAGGCAAGATAGGCGCGTGTTTTTTGGCTGATTTTGAGGCGACTATCTGAAAGTCGTCAAATTTTACGTCCGCTAGCTCGGTTTTTATCATCTCGTCGATGCGAGCGAGGCTGGGCAGCTCCTCATGTAGCGCTTTTTCAAATTTTTCTATCTGCTCGTCTGGGCCGCAAAGCGTTAGTTTCACGCCCTCGTCGTCGTTGTAAATTTCACCCGCAAGGCCGAATTTAAGGGCTAGATTATAAACGAAAGGGCGAAAACCCACACCTTGAACCAGGCCTGAAATTTCATATTTATAACATCTCTTCAATCAAAAACTCTTTGCTAAATTTGGCATTTAAACCTGTTTTTAGATGTTTTAACGTCAAATTTGCAAGCGTTTTGTTTTCAAAAAGCGAGCCGCAAAGCAGCGCGTTTTGTACGCCAAAATCCTGCTTTAGCGAGTCTGAAAAATCACTCAAAAAATACGCCAGCGACTCGGCGTATCCGTAGCTAAGCAGCCTAGCATCGACGCCTGCGAGCCTAAAGCTCATGCCGCTTCTAGCAAATTTAACGACGTCAAAATGCGTTTTATTTAGCATTTTAAAATCAAGCCTAGGCCCTTTTGCACCGTTAAAATCGCTCACATTTTGCAGTAAAATCTCTCCCGCTTTTTGCGCGTCGCTATCAAATCCAAGCAGCGCTCCAGCCATACAAAATAACCCGAAAAAGCCGTTTTGTACGTTTAGTTCGCCGCGCGGCAGGCTAAAGTTTTCGCCGTAATTTTGAAGCAATCTCTCGCCGCCCTCCTCGCGCTTTATCTGTGCGTAAAGCTCATCAAAGCTAGCGGGCAAGGCGAAATTTAAGACGTTAAAATCATCAAATTTGGGGTAAATTTTAACTTCATCGTCTTTAAACCTGCTTAAAAATATCCTAGCCATCCCACCCTCTCCGTCAAATTCTTTTTTTGCGAGATTAAAATTGGCTAGATTTTTATCCGCAGCACCCTCTACCTCGCTCAAATTTGCGCGCGAATAATAAATCCTAGAGCCGCTAAAAATATATCCGTTTTCAAGCACCACAGCCTTAAACGGCGGCTTTTGCGCCTTAAAAGCGATAAAATTTACGCCCGCTTTAAAAAGCTTGTCGCAAAGCGCGTAGATGAAAATGTCTCTAGCCGCGCAGACGTCAAAAAATCTTGGCGAGTTTGGGTGATTGCCTCGGTAGATCGCCGTAGTTTTTAGCGTAACGGCGGGCTTTTCGTAGCTTGCTAAGGCAACCTGCTCGGCTTCGTTTGCGATAAAAATTTTGGGTAAATTTTTAAGGTTTGTCGGCATTAAAAGATTAAAATTTTCGTTTAGTTCGGTGAAATTTAAAGCTTCAAATTCGCCACTAAAATCTTTCAATTTAACGCTTTCGCCCGCACTTAAATTTTTAAAAGCAAAATCTAAAAGCTCGTTAAAATTCGCCTTCGTCACGGAAGTAAATTTGCCGTCCGTAAAAACGCAAACGTCGCTAAAAACGCCGTTTTCGCACTCTTTTAGCTCGCCTTTTAGATAGGCGCTAACGACGCGCGGCGTGATGTTTGAGAGCGCATTTTGTGGTTCGCTCGTTTCACCGCCTGGTAAATTTTCGCTCGCGTAAACCTTTGAGCCGCGCAAAAACACGCTGTGAGGCAG
>CAUPYN010000230.1:0-3242 GCA_963515575.1 uncultured Campylobacter sp. | reverse complement strand
CATCTACACCGCTAGGCAAAACGGCTTTGAGCCGAAGGTTTTAAGCGCGGTGGAGGCTAGAAACGCGGCGCAAAAAACAGTGCTTTTTGAAAAAATTTCAGCATTTTTCTGCGGAAATTTGAGCGGCAAAACAGTGGCGATTTGGGGGCTAGCGTTTAAGCCAAACACCGACGATATGCGCGAGGCTAGCTCGCTAGTACTCATAAAATCGCTAGAAAACGCCGGCGCAAACGTCGTCGCCTACGATCCAAAGGCCGCAAACGAAGCTAAAAAATATCTACCAAACTCAAATTTAAAATTCGCCCCAAACAAATACGACGCGCTAAACGGCGCCGACGCACTTGCGCTCGTGACCGAGTGGAGCGAGTTTAGGTCGCCTGATTTTATGGAGATGAAACAGCGGCTAAAAAACGCCGTGATCTTTGACGGGCGTAATCAATACGACGCGAAAAATCTGGCAAATTTAGGCTTTAAGTATTTCCAAATAGGAGTGAAAGCATGAGAAAATTTTTACTTTTTATCGCGGCTTGCGCGCTGCCGTTTGCGCTTTTGGCGGGCGAAAACGAGCCAAAAACCGAGGAAAATATTTTTGAGCTACCTATCTCAAAGATGCCGCCTGATTATTTTAAATACGAAGTCGCGTTTTTTAAAGAAATAAAAACCGACTGCAACTTCGCCTTTTTGCTCGGCGGAAAGCTCGAGGAAAAAGAGGACGCGCGCGGGATGTATTACGAATTTAGCGGCGGGGATGAGCTAGCGCAAACGATGATGCTCTGCAAGGACGGAAAGAAAAAGAGGCGGGTTTATTATGAGCTCACTCAAATTTTACCTGGCGTTAGCCCTATTAAAATCATAACTCCGCAAGGCGTAGGCGCGGAAATAAGAGTGTATGAACGCGTAAAAAAGATAGAATCAAAAAAACTAAAAAGGAAAAATAAATGAAAATAGCCGTTATCGGACTAGGATACGTCGGGCTGCCTTTGGCGGCGGCGTTTAGCGAGAAATACGAAGTCACGGGCTTTGACGTAAATGCTGCCCGCATCGAGGAGCTAAAAAGCGGATATGACCGCACGCTCGAGCTAAGCGCCGAGCAGATGAAAAAAGCGATAGAAAACGGTATGAAATTTAGCCTAAATTTGGACGATATAAAGGATTGTAATTTCTTTATCGTTACCGTCCCGACGCCGATAGATAAAAACAAGCGCCCTGATTTGACGCCCGTCGTAAAAGCCACGCAAAGCGTCGCAAAGGTGCTAAAAAAGGGCGATATCGTCGTGTATGAAAGCACCGTGTATCCGGGTGTTACGGAGGAAATCTGCGTGCCGCTGCTGGAGCAAAGCGGGCTTAAATTTAACGAGGACTTTTTCTGCGGATACTCGCCGGAGCGCATAAATCCGGGCGATAAAGAGCACACCGTAACTAAAATCAAAAAAATCACTAGCGGCTCGACGCCTGAAATCGCCGAAAAGGTCGACGAGGTCTACCGCTCGATCATAACGGCGGGCACGCACAAAGCGCCTACTATTAAGGTCGCCGAGGCCGCCAAAGTCATCGAAAACACGCAGCGCGATATAAACATCGCCTTTATGAACGAGCTTGCGATGATATTTAACAAGATGAACATCGACACGAACGCCGTTTTGCAGGCGGCGGGCACGAAGTGGAATTTCTTAAATTTCCGTCCTGGGCTAGTGGGCGGCCACTGCATCGGCGTAGATCCATACTATCTCACGCACAAGGCCCAGGAGCTGGGCTTTCATCCCGAGATGATCCTAGCCGGACGCCGCATCAACGATAATATGGGCAAATACGCCGCAGATCAGGTCGTAAAACTAATGATAAAAAGGGGCGTTTTGATAAATTCGGCTCGCGTTTTGGTGCTTGGGCTTACGTTTAAGGAAAACTGCCCCGACATCCGCAACTCGCGCGTGATAGACGTGATCGAGGAGCTTAGGGATTTTGGGTGCCGCGTGGACATCTACGATCCGTGGGCGGACGAAGCGGAGGTGAAGCGCGAATATGGCTTGACGCCGCTAAAAAGCTTTGACGAGGCGGACTACGACTGCGTCGTGATCGCCGTCGCTCACGATAAATTTAAAGGGTTGAAATTTAGCAAAGCTCTCGTTTACGATATCAAAAACGTTTACGAAAACGCCGACGCAAGGCTGTAATGCTCGTAAATTTGATCAGCTCTATCGTCGTTTTTATTGTCTCGATGGGGATAAATTTTTTCCTCACGCCCTACATCCTAAAGAGCCTAGGCAACGAAGCCTACGGCTTTGTCGGGCTGTCCAACGCTATCGTGGCCTACGCTTTAGTCGTGACCGCCGCGATAAACTCCGTTAGCGGCCGCTTCGTCGCGTACGAGTGGCATAGAGACGATACCCGCGCGGCTAACGCCTACTACTCTTCGGTTCTAGTCGTAAATATCTTTTTTTGCGTTCTGATTTTGTTTGGCGCGGGCATTTTTATCTTAAATTTACAAAGCTTGCTAAACGTGAGCGACGCGCTGCTAGGCGACGTGCGGCTTACTTTTGCATTTTATTTTATAAATTTTTGCGTCGGGCTTTTTAACGGCGTCATCAGCGTCTCGATGTTTATAAAAAACAAGCTCTACATCATCTCCGTTCGCAACGCCGCATCTAGCGCCATTTTAGCCGCTCTCATCGTAGCGCTTTTTTATTTTTTTAGACCGATGATCGCATATATCGCGATCTCCGCTCTAGTCGCGTCGCTCTTTGTTTTTTTTACGAGCGTTTGGGTTTCGCGCCGCATTACTCCGGAGCTTAAATTTAACCCGCGCGAATTTGACTTTGCGCGGATAAAAGAGCTGCTAAAATCTGGCGTCTATAATAGCTTTAACGCCCTAAACCGCGTGCTTATGAGCGGCATGGACCTGTTTATCTGCAACATATTTTTAAGCGCGAATGCTACGGGAATTTTAGCCGTTTCAAAGGCGGCTCCGATCATCTTAGAGAGCTTTGTGGCACAGCTTAGCGCGATATTTGCGCCAAAATTCGTCGAGCACTATTCTAAATCAAATTTGACCGCGCTTGTTGCGGAGGCTAAATTTTCGATGCGAGTTACGGCATTCGTCATGAGCGTACCGGCTGCTATTTTCGTGGCTTTTGGGCGCGAATTTTACACACTGGGGTTGCCGTTTAAAAGCGCGGACGAGATAAATCTAATCTATATTCTATCGATGATAACCCTAGTGCCGAGTATATGTCTCAGCTTCGTTT
>CAUPYN010000229.1:0-3244 GCA_963515575.1 uncultured Campylobacter sp. | reverse complement strand
AAAAATTTAATTTCGCGAATTGAAATTCGGGACAAACGTTTTTTGGGTTAAATTTTGAAAAGGGGCGGGAGGGGAAATGTGAAATTTGATGAGGTATGCCTGCGTAATATTATAGCGACAGGCAAAAAACTATCTTTAAGATATATGCTAAAATTGCATATACAAATCATCATAAAAGACCGATAAAAACGCGCTAAAATACGTTTAAGTTTTTGCTTGATTTAAGCAATAATTCACTACAATCAAATCTTAAATTTAGATTTTCAAGCTATCATTTCGCAAAAATTAAGGAAAATCATGCAACCTATTTTTACGACGCAAATCACCAAATTTAAAGGCGCGCAAAAAAGCGCCGTTGATGATATTTTGGTGCGCGAGATCAAGCTTGAGATCTACATAAACGGCAAGCGTTTCGGCGCGGTGATGGCAACTCCGACCGATCAGGAGGCACTAGCTGCAGGCTATCTCATCAGCGAAAATTTGATCGCAAGCTCTGAGGATATCGAGAGTATTGAGCTCTCAGACGACGCTTTAAGCGTGCGGGTAAAGGCTAAAATCAACGAAAAACGCCTCGAGCAGTTTGACGAGGAAAAGGTAATAATCAGCGGCTGCGGACGCAGCTCGACGGCAAACATCGATCCTGAGGCTATGGCGGCGCGCTCGATAAAGGCCGATGTCAAATTTAACAAAGACGAAATTTTGTGCCAGATGGGGCAGTTTTACACGCAGTGCGAGCTTTACGAGATGACGGGCTGCGTGCACACGGCTAAGCTTTTCGTGAGCGGCGAGCAGTTTTATATCGGCGAGGATATCGCTCAGCATAACACCATAGATAAAGCTGTCGGCAAAGCTATACTAGTCGGCGCGCATCTGCAAAATTCGTTTTTGATGGTGAGCGGCAGGCTCAGCTCCGAAATGGTCGCAAAAGCCGTCATGCACGGCATCCCCGTGCTCGTTTCGCGCACGGCCCCTACTAGCCTAGGCGTCGTGATAGCGCGTAAATTTAACCTCACGCTATGCGGCTTTGCTCGCGGCGAAAACATAAACGTATATAGCGGCGCGGAGAGAATCTATGAGTGAACAAATCCGCGAATTGATCGCAAAACTGCTAAATCCAAAAGGTAGGCTAGACTGCGGAGCGGCATTTAAGATCGCCTCAAAGCTGGGCGTAGAGATCGGCGAGGTTAGCGACGAGGCCGAAAAAATGGGCGTAAAGATAGATAACTGCGAGCTGGGGCAGTTTGGCGGACTGGAAAACGGACGCGGCAAATACACCGTGATGACGCAGCTAAAGCAGATGACCGACGAAAAGGGCAGGATACTGTGCAAAGACGCTAGAGACGCAGCTGCGGGCGTGGGGCTAAAGACGATCCGCTCGACGCTAAAAGACTATAAAATCGACGTAAAATACTGCCAGCTGGGGTGTTTTAAGGAGAAGAAAGGAAAAAAGATGAGAGTAAAAACCAAAACTTGGATAGAAAACGACGAGGGCGAGCTGATATTCGGTAAGGGTAAAACCGAAGTCCTAGACGTCATCGCCGAGGTCGGCTCGATCTCAAAGGCTGCCGAAATCCTAGGCATGAACTATAAAAAATGTTGGAATCATCTGCAAATTTTGCAAAAAAATCTAAAAGAGGAGCTCTTTACCACCAAGCAAGGTGGCGGCGAAAACGCCGGCACGACGCTAAACGAGCGCGCGCATGAGCTCATAAACGCCTATAGGCAGCTACAAAACGATATCGAGGACTTTGCGGATAAGCGCTTTAAGGAGCTATTTTTGAAAAAAGACGGCGAGAAAAAGGACTCGGCCAAAGACGACTCAAACGATAAAAAGAAATAAAACCACATCAAATTTAAGGGAGAAAAAAATGTACGTAAAACTAAACGATAGGGTCTATCTAAACAAAGATAAGATCACCAGAGTAAAGGTAGATAGCGTCCAAGACGGTATCAGGATCCGCTTTTACGAGGGGCAAAATCAGGTCGCTAAAAGCGGACGCTTCGAAACCGCAGCAAAAGCGATCGAGTGGCTAGAGAAATATTTTATTACCACATAATAAAATGGTCGTGAGCCTCTGTGGCTCGCGCGTCTCTGCTCTATCAAGCTAAATTTGCCGCCTTGCGGTTAAATTTAGCTTGCTCAAATTTAATCTCCAAATTTACTAAATCATTTCCACTGCAAAAGCCCTAAATTTGCGAAAATTTACTATAATTGCCGCATCAAATTTAAAGAGTAAAAAATGCTAAATTTAGACGAAATAAGAAAAAATATCATCCTAAAACCTGGCGTGCATTATTTTGATTACACTGCTTCGGGGCTTGCCTACGAGCCCGTAGAGCGCGAGATAGGCGAAATTTTAAAAACCTACGCCAACACCCACTCCGATAGTAGCTCCAGCGCCATCATCACGCAGCGGCGCTACGAGGGCGCGCGCGAGAGCCTAAAAAAGTTGCTGGGGCTTGACGAGCGATTTTATCTCATCGCTTGCGGGCAGGGTGCGACGGCCGCGATCAAGAAATTTCAGGAGCTGCTTGGCATCTACCTGCCGCCTGCGACCAGAAGCGCGATCGGCGAGGCAAATTTACGCGCCGCACAGCTTCCGCTCGTGCTCGTTTCGCCATACGAACACCACTCAAACGAGCTTAGCTTTCGCGAGGGGCTTTGCGACTACATGCGCGTACCGCTTAGTGAGCCCGGCGAGATTGATCTACTAGCGCTTGAGCGCATCTTGAAGCTAAATGCGGGACGCCGCATCATCGGCTCGTTTAGCGCCGCCTCAAACGTCACGGGCGTCATTAGCGACTATAAAAAGATCAGCGAGCTAATCAGAGCTGCGGGCGGTATCGTGGCCTTTGACTGCGCGGCGCTGAGCTCGCACGCAAATTTAGACTGCGATTACTTCGACGCTATTTTCCTCTCGCCGCATAAATTGCTGGGCGGACCTGCTAGCTGCGGGCTTTTGGCGATCAAAAAGGAGCTACTTAACAGCGATGTGCCGACCTTTGCCGCGGGCGGAACGGTCGCTTATGCTAACCGCGAAGGGCATGTGTTTTTGAAAAATCCCGAGCAGCTAGAGGAGGGCGGTACGCCGCCTATTATCGGGCTTATGCGGGCAAATTTGGCCTACGCTCTGCGAAACGAGGTCGGTTTTGAGGGGATAAAAAGCGCCGAAGACGAGCTGGCGCGACTTTTTGAGAGCGAGCTAGCGGGCATAGACGAGATCATAAACTACGCTCCAAAGGG
>CAUPYN010000228.1:0-3248 GCA_963515575.1 uncultured Campylobacter sp. | reverse complement strand
TATGGCTATCAAAAATATAAAGAAAAATGCGGCGGAAATTTTAGAAATATTCATGGATTTTAAGTGGTTGTTTTTAAACGAGAAGCGCCGCTTAGCGCTTCTAAATTTACTCAAATTCGACTCTACATCTTGTCTTTTGCGGCGATACCCATTAACCCTAGAGCCGTTTTGATAGAGAGCGCGACGACGGCAAAAAGCTTTAAAAGCTCATCTTCGTTTTCGCTTCCTACGACACGATTTTCGTTGTAAAATTTATGAAAATTCGCCGCCAGGCTCTTTAGGTAGTCGCAAATTTTATTTACCGCGCGCGTGCTAAAACTATCGACCAGGATATCGTTTAGCGTAAGCGCCTCAAATAGCAGATTTTTGCCGTCCTCGCTTAGATTTTCAAATTTCACGCCCGCGACATCGACGACGCTCTTGCCCGCTTTTGCGAAAATTTGATTGATCCTTGCGTGCGCGTAGTTGATATAAAATACCGGATTTGAGCTATCCTCGCGCTTTAGCTCGTCTACGTCAAACTCCAGGTGCGTATCGCAGCGCTTGCTAAGAAACATAAATCTAAGCGCCTCGTAGCCGACCTCCTCGACTACGTCGCTCATCAGCACGACGTTGCCCGCGCGTTTACTCATCTTGTAGGCTTCGCCGTCTTTTAGCAGGCTCACCATCTGCGAAAGTATGATCTCGAGGCGATTTTCGTCGTATCCAAGCAGATGCAGCGCCGCCTTCATGCGTGCGATATAGCCGTGGTGATCGGCGCCCCAGATGTTGATACAGCGATCAAATCCGCGCCTAAATTTATCGTCGTGATACACGACGTCGCCGGCCAGATACGTGCCGCGACCGTCCTCGCGCACGATGACGCGGTCTTTTTCGTCGCCCACTTCGCTTGATTTTAGCCAGATTTTACCTTCGCTCTCGTATATGCCGTTCTCGTTTTTTAGGCGATCTAGCGTAAGAGGGAGTTTATCGTAGTAGCTCTTTTCGCTAGCCCAGTTCTCGATGAAAATTTGCGCTTCGGCTAAATTGTGCTTGATTAAAACCAGCACTTTATCCTTGCCAAACTCGGCTAGTTCGAGATTTCGACTCTCGTCGTAAAATATCTCTTTGCCGAATTTTTCAAGCGCCTCTTTTGCGATAGGCTCGATGTAGTCGCCGCGGTAAAATTTCTCCGGATACGCCACGCTTTCGCCAAATAAATTTTCGCGCGCCCAAAGCGAAATGGATGTGCCTAGAAGCTCGATTTGATTGCCTGCGTCGTTGATGTAGTATTCAGTCGAGATATTTTCGCCGATGTGAAGCCCGACGCGAGCTAGCGTATCGCCAAAAACCGCGCCTCTAACGTGCCCGATGTGAAGCGGACCGGTCGGGTTTGCGCTGACGTACTCAAGTAAAATTTTCTCGCCGCTAGTTCCGCCACCTTTTGCAAACTCACTCGGGCTTGCAAGGCTAGCTGAAGCAAACTTATCCAAAAATGTGGGTTTTAGTTTGAAATTTATATAGCCGTTTAGCGCCGTAGCTTCAAAAACTTCGCTATTTTCAAATTTAGACGCTAGCTCGGTGGCGATAGCAACGGGGGATTTTTTGAGCTGTTTTGCTAGGCTAAAAGTAGGCATAGCGTAGTGCGCCAAGCCCTTATCTTTTGGCTTTTCCAGCGCAAAATCAAAGTCTACGGCGCCTTTTATCTCGTTTATTACGCTTTTTTTCAACGCCTTTCCTTACGCGTTTTTAGCCGTATCTTCAGTCTTTGCGGCGGTTGCGGTTTCTTCTTTTTTCTCTTCTACTTTTTCTACGTTCTCGGTTTTTTTATCGTCTTCCATTTCTGATTTAAAGCTCTTTATGCCCTTACCTAGGCCTTTTGCGAGCTCGGGGATCTTTTTCGCTCCAAAGAGCAAGACCACGATAAGTAAAATAATAAGCAATTGTTGGACGCTTGGACCCATTTTTTCTCCTTTGATTTTCGTGATATTATCATAAATTTATCAATTATTCCAGTTTTTAATAATCTCTTCGACATTTAAGCTTAACGTCCTTAAGCGCATCGAGCGTAAAATCGAGCGTAAATTTTCGTAGCAGCTTTGCAAGTCGTCGTTTACCAAAAAATAATCGTACTCCAAAATATGCTCCATCTCGCCGACCGCGTTTTCTAGGCGTTTTTGGATAGTTTGAGCGGAGTCCGTACCGCGGTTTGAGAGCCTAAAATTTAACTCGCTTTTGTTTGCCGTGGTGATAAAAACGGAAGTGATTAGTCCGCCGAGCTTTGATTTTGCGATATTAAATCCTTGTACGTCGATATCAAAAATAGCTATTTTACCGGCATCTAACGCCCTCAAAACCGGCTTTAAAGAAGTGCCGTAGTAGTTATTATGCACGCATGCCCATTCTAAAAACTCGCCCTCGTCAATGCCCTTTTTGAACTCTTTTTCATCCGTAAAATAGTAATTAACGCCGTGCGATTCGCCCTGTCTAGGCGCTCTAGTCGTAGTCGAGATAGAAAAATATAAATCCTTTTCCTCTTTTAAAAGACGGCTTAAAAGCGTACTCTTACCGCTGCCGCTAGGGCCTGAGACGATTAAAATTTGACCTTTCAACTACTTTTCCTCAAAGCTAATGCTGATTTTAATTCTCGTAGCTCGCCGTTTTGCAAGGATGCTTCCAAATTTTTAGTCACTGCATCTGAAATTTGAGCCTTTATTTCGTCTATTTTTACGCTTTTATCTTGCGGCTTAGGAGACGAGTCCGCCGCTTCGC
Organism: uncultured Campylobacter sp.; assembly: GCA_963515575.1. Taxonomy (GTDB): domain Bacteria; phylum Campylobacterota; class Campylobacteria; order Campylobacterales; family Campylobacteraceae; genus Campylobacter_A. The sequence goes on along the minus strand of CAUPYN010000228.1, from coordinate 497 downwards.
TTACGTCGAATCCGCTTTCATTTAACGCTAAAGCCATATCTTTTTCGCTAATTTGCTCGATTTTGCTATATTCCTGCGCATCAAATTCGGCGGTACCGGCAGGCTCATTTTGAGCCTCCTTGTCTTCGTTTAGTTCGGCTTGATCGCCAGATGTTAGCGCCTCTGCTTGTTCGTCCGCCAAAAAGCCCTCGCCCGCAACCTCGTCATCTAGGACTTCTTGCGTTAAATTTTCATCATTTTTAGGCTCTTTGTTTTTTACATCAAGCGTTTCGCCGCCTTCTTGCGCCGCTTCGTCGCTTATGAATATTTGCGACTCTTTATCGTCCCCTGGCGCAAGCTCTATGCCCGGTTCTTGAGAGTTTTCAAAACCGGTATCGTTGGGCTTGGCGTCTAGTTCTACAAATCTCTCGTCCGCATCCTTGGTGTCTTTAGTCTCCGACTCGTCGCTAGTAGCCTCAAATGCCTCTTCGTCCATGGCGTCTATCTCGTCGATTTGG